>JAAEPD010000683.1 GCA_024222455.1 Aureispira sp. | reverse complement strand
TTTGATTATCAAAAACTAAGAAGTAATGCTTTTTTGAATTTTAGCAGAAAAATCAAAAAACAACAAACTATTAATATAAAAAATAATTAATGAAAGAAGATATAAATCCAGATAACCTTGATGATATAAAGGTAGAACTTACTACTAATCTCAAGGTTTATGCTGAACAACATAATTTTAATGGATTAGGAGGAAAGCCCTCTGAAGCTTCTGGCGACTTACTGAAAGCAGGTGGAATGATTTTGCTTTTGGTTGCTGAAGTATTGATCAATGGCCTTGTTGGCCTTGTTTATTTATTGGTTTTACTGTTTAGCGGATCACTGTTTTCTTTAGCTACTTTGGCTACCATTGTTTGGGCATTTATGGCAGGACCTTATGTTCATTTTATAGTGGGTTCAAGATATGGCCTTAAGAAATTAGCTTGGGAGTTTTACAGCAAAGCCCTTAGGCCTGTTGTGCAAGAAACTATTAATGTCTTAATCACAAAGTGGTTGGATAAAATAGGAATGAAGGAAGCTTCTACAGAAGGTGAAAAAACAGATTTATTATCTAAAATTAAGGATTATATTGATGATGTGTTGAGCTTTATTCCACCTCAGTTTCAATCCTATTTTAGTATAAATAAACTTTCGAAGGATGTGGTTGGAGCTGTATATAACTTGGCCTCACAGGATGCTGTATCTGATGAAATGATACAAGAGGAAGGGACTCGAATTTTTGAAAGTTTTGACCGTCAAATACAAAAAACTTTGGAGCCTTCATTGGTATGGATTTATTTGGTGATGGCCCTCAATGTATTAGTTTGGGGATTTATTTGGTTTGGATTATAGATAACTAAAAAGAAATGGACGAAGAGTTAAAAAGTATTGAAGATTTAGCAAAGGAGTTGAGTGATGCCAACAAGGAAACTATTGATCCTTTATTGGATGTGCTAGAATCCGAAAATATAGGAGAAGGGAATAAGGCTTTTTGGAGTATTTTTTCGATAGGCAGTACATTTGCTCTGTTTATGGGAATGATTGCTTTAAATGGAATAATAGGAGTTATACTACTAATTAAGTTATTGTTTTCAGGAATGATCCTTTCTTCTACAACATTGCTTGTGGTTGGAGCATTATTGATTGGATTACCTGCAACTTACTTATTTATAGGTTATCGATATAGTACTAGAAAGGTTATTTGGGAAGTATATAATAATGTATTAAAAAAACTACTTCAGAAACTAACAACTATGCTAGTGTCTAAACTGGCTCAAAATTTAGGGGTAGGTTCTAAAAAGGGTAAAAAAAATCAAGTTGTTCAAACGATTAAGAGTTATATAGAAAGTATTATGAATCGGATTCCGAAGATGTTTCATAAATACTTGAGTATAGCTACTATAGCTACCCAGACAGTTGATGGAGTTTATGAAATGAAGTCTTCTGGAGAATTGACTAACCCTTCTATGATAGAGCGTTGTGCTAACATGGTTTTTAATAAAATGGACCAGCAATTAGAGGGGCAATTAAAACCTTCTTTGACACCATTTTTTGTAGTGTTGGGGATTAATATAATTATAGGAATGGCAATTTGGTCCATGCTTTAAGTTTTGAAATATTATGACAGTAAAAGAATTACTCAAAAAAGTCCGAAAGATAGAGATCAAGACAAAAGGATTGTCTAATCAGATCTTTTCGGGGTCGTACAAAACGACCTTCAAGGGACGAGGAATGTCCTTTAGTGAGGTGCGTCAGTATCAATACGGTGACGATGTTCGTAATATTGATTGGAATGTAACTGCTCGTACCAACGAACCACATGTAAAGGTGTTTGAAGAGGAGAGAGAGCTAACTTTTATGCTTTTGATTGATGTGAGTGGTTCTGCATTTTTTGGTACAACCACCCAAACTAAACAAGAGTTTGCCACAGAAATAGCTGCAACCTTAGCCTTTTCGGCAGCAGCTAACAATGATAAAGTAGGAGCCATCTTATTTTCGGATAAAGTAGAAAAGTTTTTACCACCTAAAAAGGGTAAACCACATATTTTGCGCATTATCCGTGAAATTTTATATGCTAAGCCTCAAAATAAAGCAACCAATATTACTAGCGCTTTGAAGTACCTAAATGGTATTATTAGTAAACGATGTACTACCTTTATTTTATCTGATTTTATGACACAAGACTACAATAATGGGCTGAAAGTAGCCGCAAACAGACATGATGTAGTTGGTGTGCATATTTATGATCCTATCGAGGTTGATTTACCCAATGTAGGAATATTGCCTGTGACCGATGCAGAGTCTGGTGCAGTGCGTTGGATCGATACCAATTCGAGAGCCGTTCGGGAGCAATATAATCAGCATTATCAAAGCAATTTTGAGGAGTTCAAAACTACTTTCTTGCGTACAGGTGCAGACGTAGTTAGTATTGGAACAGATCAATCTTATATCAAAGCCTTAATGAAGTTTTTTAAAGAGCGTTAAACCTGTCTATTTATTTACGACCAATCATTCGAACCATAGCAGGTAATACCTTTAATTCTATAGGCGTATAGCCAATGAATTCACCATCCATGTCGATAGGACAAGGTTTTGGTGCTTGTATAGAGCAGCCTTCTACTTCAGCATAAGTTACCTCTTTATGCGCAAGCTTTTCACCTCTTTTTATTTTGGATAGTTTTTTAATGTAATCCCACAAACTTACATTTCCCATGATGGTTAACTGGATTTTACCATCGGTCAAAGAGGCATCTCGTGCAATACACATTCCACTCCCAAAATATTTTCCATTGGCCATACACAAGCTCAATATTTCACCCTTCCAGTTATAGTTGGCACTACTAAGTTCTACATATTGTTTTTTATATTTCAAGAACCCACTGACAATAGCTTTGGCATAGGTAAGATTGGCACTAAAAAGTTTGCTGCTTTTTGCTAGATTTTCAGCTACAGAACCACCGATGCCAATATCCATTATGTTTATAAAATATCGGTTATCAGGTTCATTTTTTAGATTTTGAAATTGAACAGCAGCAATATCTACATCCACAAAAGATTGTTGTTTGATCAACTCCAACAATTCCTCATAGTTATTTTTAACTTTCAGAGACTTGACAAAATCATTGCCAGTACCCATTGGCAAAACGCCCAGAACAACCTTTTTTCTAAGTTCTTCAGGGGCAGACATGTAGCCATTTATAGTCTCATTAATGCTGCCATCACCTCCAGCTATTATTACATAGTCTGCTTGTTCTTCAATTGCTTTAGTTACTTGATTTTTTGCTCCAATTTTAGGCATGGTTAACAAAAAGTCTACCTCAAAATCCTTTTCAAAAACAAGGGTTAACTTCTTTTTGATGGTAGGAATAGTTTTCAGCTTTCCATGGATGACAAAAGTTATTTTAGGTCTATTTTTCATCTTTTTTGGGTGCTATATATTGTTGAAAAATTTGGCTCACTTTCTCTATGATTAGCTTGTTTTTAGGATGTTTATCTAAGACATAGCCTAGTGCTAATCGTCGGTTCAATACATCCTCTATATAATAACAATCTTGGTACTTTACAAAAAAGGCTATTTCTACATTCAATACTTGAAACTCTTCATCTAACCAATTCCCTAATGCTTTATTTTTGTGGATTAAATCGAATAGATAAGAGTTGTATTTTCCATACTGTTTCGTTATATGCTCAGTTTTGTCCTTGCTTAAAAAATTAGGTGCCTCAGCATTTAAGTTTAGAGGTTCAGTTGGTTTAGATTCTGAGGCTTTTAGTTTTGGCAAAATGTCTTTTATTAAAGCTTTGGCCATTGCCCTAAAAGTAGTTAATTTACCTCCTGCTAAGTTGACCACTCGATCGTTGCTCCACCATATTTTGAAATCTCTAGACCGATCTTTACTAGCAATTTCATCCTTAAACAATGGACGTAAACCCACAAATTGATATAAAATATCATCAGTTGTTACCTTCAGCTTAGGCAAAAAGCTATTGATCCCATGCAACATATAACTTACATCATCTGTATCAATCTCAACATTGTCCAAATCTCCATCATAATCAGTGTCTGTTACACCTATAATAACAGAGTTATGTTCCCAAGGTAGGGCATAAAACATCCGTTTGTCATTAGCATTAGATGAGAAAGCATAAGCACTTTTCATTGGGATTCTATCCTGTGAAAAAACTAAATGAACACCTTTGCTAGGTGCCATGAAGTCTGGTGCTTGTGGAATTAGGGTATCAAGAATTTTATCGGTCCAAGGACCTCCACAATTGACGACATACTTTGTTTTTATTTCTAAAGTTTTAGGACTAGTATGGTCTGTACAGGTTAATGTATAACCTTCATCTGTTTGGTTGCTATTTGTGAGTTCTAAATAGTTGATAGCCGTAGAATTAGAATACTGCTTCGATTCAAATATGATTTCTGCAGTTAGTCTAGAGTCATTGGTGATTCCATCATAATAAATAAAACTGCCCTTTAGATTTTGACTGTTTATAGCATTCAATCTTCCTAGTGTTTTTTCCTTGTTTTCAAAGGCATATTTAGGCAACAAGTCATGTTTCCCCATCATTTGATAGAGAATCATCCCTATTCTAAATTTGAAACTAGATTGGTAAAGCGGAAATATGAATTCTAGGGGTTTGACAATGTGCGCATATTCTTGTAGCAAATGGTTTCTTTCTACCAAGCTTTCTCGAACTAGCTTGAAATAAAAAAATTGCAAATACCTCAATCCCCCATGAACCAGTTTAGCTGATTTGGAGCTGGTGCCACTAGAAAAATCACCTTTTTCGATCAAAAGAGTTTTATAACCTATTTTGCTTGCTTCTAGCAGCACACCAGCTCCCGTAATGCCACCACCTACAATTACTAAATCATAGGTTTGGGAACCAATGCTATCTAATGTTTTTTTACGAGTCATACAATTTATTGGGATTTAATATATTATTGGGGTCAAGGTGTTTTTTGATTACTTTTAGTAATTCTTGGGATTCAGGACTCAATTTTTGGAGATACCATTTCTGGTGATCTTTTCCAACGCCATGATGGTGACTAATGGCACCACCAGCTTCTATAAGGGTATCAGAAACTATTTTTTTGTAGCGTTTCCATTGTTCTAATTCTTGTCCTTTTTCTTGTTGTATTAGCATAGTGAAATATAGGGAAGCACCTGTCTCATAAGCATGGGAAATATGGCAAAAGAGAAGGCCTTTTTTTGCAAAAAAATCACTGTTGCTTTTCAAAGAACGATGGACCGTATCGTATAAGTTTTTGATATTGCTCCAATAAGTAATGGTCTCAAACGTATCGATTAAGAGTCGATGTTCTACCATTGTATCTCTAAGGTAAGGTAAGGCAAAGCGTTTTTCTTCCCAAGTAGATGAGACATTAGCAGGCAATGATGTGGAACCATTCTTTTTACAAATGCTTTTGGCTATGACAGGTGCATATCTGTCTGTCTCATTTTTAATGGCAAAACGCATCATCAAAATACAAGGATTAGTATAACCTTTTCTTTTTAGGCGAGCTTTCATGAGTTTTTCTATCTGTGCCTTAAAACCTGATTTGACAGAGTTGCTCATTAGGGAAAGAAATTTGGTTTCTGTAGCATCTGACAAACGAGTAATAGAAGCATGTATTCCTGCTTGTATCATGTCTTTGATAGCATTGCTGCCAGATTCAAAATCTTTAAATAGAGCTACCGTCCAAATATAGTCTTTAGGTAGTTTAGAAATGCGCATTTTAGCTTTGCTAATAACACCTAAAGTACCTTCTGAACCAACAAATAAATGATAAAAATCTATACCAGAAGCATGACGAGGGAAGTCAATATGCTTAATGGTACCTGTAGGTGTGATCACCTCTAAGCCCAAGACCATATCTTCTATTTTTCCATACAAGCCAGATTCTTGCCCTGCAGAACGAGTGGCTACCCAACCTCCAAGTGTAGAGTATTCAAAGGATTGAGGAAAGTGTCCAAGTGTAAAGCCTTTTTTGTTTAATATTTTTTCTAATTCAGGGCCATAAATCCCTGCTTGAAAAGTTGCCGTTAGGGAGTCTCCATCTATTTCTACCAAATTGTTTAGTCGAGTCATGTTGAGTACTAGAGTCAACTGATCATTCTTTTCTACCTCTGTAGCACCTGTTACATTACTTCCCCCACTATAGGTAATTATTTTAATGTTTTTGAGATTAGCTTGCTCCAAAATATGGACAATGTCATCCTCCGACTCAGGATAAACTACAAAGTCTGGGTAGGATAATATTTGATTCTTAAAGACCTTAATAATATCATGATAACTTCTGGCAATAGCATAACGCAAACGATCTGTTTTGCTATTCGAAAATTGATTTTTGGAAAGCTTTGGAAATGTATTACTAAAATCTTCTGCCAAGAAAGTAGTAGTAGGAACATCAAAATTACTAGGAATTTTAAAATCATCCTTTATTTTGCAACCCCATACTTCTTCTAAGTAAGCAATTAGTTTAGGGTATTCTGATAAATGTTGTGATTCTTTTGGGTTACCCCATTTCCACCAAGTGTTATTTTCCATTATAGTGTTCTATTTTTAGCTTAGAGTAAAGCCTTTATTTTTAAGTTTTTATGATAGTTGAGTGATTGTATCTAAAATACAAAACTTAATGTTGCTTTCAATAAAAAATGCTAGCTAAATCTCTTATCCCTTTATGTTTTTTAGGATTGATTCTAAATGATTAAGGTCTGATCTTACCTTCAACTTGAAAATAGGAGGGGACAGGAGTCGAGTTAGGCGTTTTTTCTTTTTTTAGAAGGCTAAAAAAGAGCAAAGAATATTTGTAAAAACCTTAAGCAAAATGCATCTTGCAGCAATTAAACTGCCTTTTAACTAGAATTCTGTTCTAGAATAGCCTATAAAGCCGTTGTTTTAGGAATATTTAGCTGTTTTTATGGTTTTTATAACAAAGAATTTTTAACAAAAAGGAGAAAACAACTTACTTTTGAGAAGATTTAACCAAGATTAAATTATTAAGAAGTGTAAATGAAGTTTTTATATCTATATCTCTCTGTTTTTATTGGCTTAATGGCTTTTGGGGTCAAAGGGCAATCTGTGCAAGCTACTGTCATGGCAGATAGCACTGTTATGTTTATTGGAGATCAACTCACTGTGCAAGTATTGGTCAATGCTCCTCAAGGAACAGAGGTTGTTTACCCTAATATGGCCAGTGCTTTTGAAAGTGATCAACTAGAGTTGGTGAATCAATCAGAAGTAAAGGTAAAAGAGGCTAGTGATGGCACCCGTACATTTAAGCAAACGTTATCGCTAACAGCATGGGATGAGGGGATGTATGCAGTACCTGCACTTACCTTTTCGTACACAGGTGGTCAGACAGGCGAAACTTCTTCTAATATATTGATGCTAGAAGCTAGGTACCCTGCTCCTGTAACTGGAGATTCTACCTATATGGCAGATATAAAACCTATTTTAGCAGAAAATTATACAGTTTGGGATTATATCAAGGCATTTTTATTCAATCCTGTAACCTTGGCTGCCTTAGGAGCTATATTAGTTTTAGGCTTGATCTTTTGGTATACACAAATTCGTAAGGTGCCAGAACCTACTAAAACTCCAGAAGAAATTGCCTTGCAGCGCTTAGAGGTTTTAGAGGCTGACAATCCTTTGCAGAACAATGACTTTAGAGAATTTCATACACAGATATCCTTTATTATTCGAGAATATTTATCCAATCGATTCCATATATTGGCATTAGAGAGTCCAACAAGTGAGTTTTTGCCTAAGTTGAGTACAGATCAATTGGATGCAATGTTGTACAATGAACTGCAAGAGGTATTGGAACGAGCAGATTTGATCAAGTTTGCTAAAGCTTCTCCTTTATCAATAGCCAATAAGCAAGCTTTGGATTATGCTTATAACTTGGTAAGAGCAGTGCAGGAACGTTTGGCTCAAGAGGAAGCTGCAGCAAAAGCTGCATAATATTAAAAACTAAAATAAGATTAGACTATAATGATATTTGAAGGTATTCAATTTGCACATCCGATTTTCTTGGGACTCCTATTGCTGGTGCCCTTGCTAGGTGTATATTACTTTCGTAAGTATCAGGAACAATATGCCAATGTAACAATTTCGAATACAGCTGGTTTTGCAGAGGTGAAATCAATACGTATCATGTTACGCCCAATTATGCCAATATTGAGATTGATAGCTATTACGGGGTTAATTTTTGCTCTAGCTCGCCCTCAATCCGTGCTCAAACAGGAAAATGTAACTGCCGAAGGGATTGATATCGTAATGGCGATGGATGTATCCAGTAGTATGCTCTCAAAAGATTTTGAACCGGATCGTTTGGAAGCTTCCAAAAAGGTAGCGGCTAAGTTTGTGGATAGACGTACGCATGACCGTATTGGCTTGGTGGTTTTTTCGGGAGAGAGTTTTACACAGTGTCCATTAACCACAGATCATGGTATTCTAAAAGAGTTTTTTAATCAGATAGAATGTGGTCTTATTGCCGATGGAACAGCTATCGGGATGGGCTTGGCAAACGCAGTGAAACGCTTGAAAGATAGCGAGGTGAAAAGTAAAATTGTCATTTTGTTGACGGATGGGGTAAATAATTCAGGTTATACTTCTCCTATGCAAGCGGCTGATGCGGCTAAAAAACTGGGTGTAAAAGTATATACTGTTGGTGTCGGTACCGAGGGGCATGCTCGGGCGCCTATTGCACGTAGACAAAATGGAAGTTATGTATTTGGAATGACTAAAGTTGAGATTGATGAGGCCTTGCTCAAACGTATATCTGAAGAAACAGGAGGCCAGTATTATAGAGCTGTAGATATGGAGAGTTTGGAGGCTGTTTATGCTGAAATTGATAGGTTAGAAACTACTAAAATAGAAACTACAACTATTCGTAGATATAGAGAGGAGTTTTATTTCTTGGTTTGGATTGCTTTGGGCTGTGTAGTCTTGGAGGTACTTTTGGCGAATACTTTGTTTAGATCAATGGTTTAATTCTAGTTGATAGTGAATAATGTACAATTGGTAGTTTTATAATGTATAATGATGAATAATAGTATTATAGGGCAAAAAAGTTTTGAGTTTGCTATTCTAGTTGTAAATACCTATAAACAAATTGTCTCAGATCATAAAGAGTATGTGCTGTCTCGACAGTTTCTTAGGAGCGGAACTTCTGTAGGAGCAAATGTAAAAGAGGCACAAAATGCTCAAAGTAAGGCTGATTTTATTCACAAATTATCAATATCCTTAAAAGAAGCAGGCGAAACTGAGTATTGGATAGAGCTTTTATATCAAACTAATTATATTAATAAACTAGTCTATCAGAATATAAAGGATAGTGTGACGGAGCTATTAAAAATGCTTACAGCTATAATAAAAACAACAAAGAATAATTTAACTAAGAAATAAACTAAAAATCGAGCAGTTGAGTAAGATAAAACTATCAACTATCAATTATTAATTATCAACTATTAAGAAAAGTGCATTTCGAAAACCCACAATATTTTTATTTACTCATTTTGGTACCCTTATTGACTATCTTCTTTTGGGTAGTAATGATTCGTATCAATAAGCAAAGAGAACTCTTTGGAGCGCAATTGCTTGCACGCTTAGCACCAGATTTATCTCCTTATAAGCGACCTGTGAAGTTTGGGCTGTCTATGTTGGCTGTCATTTTTATGATTACAGCCTTAGCCAATTTTAGAATGGGGAATAAAACACAGACTGTAAAACGAGAAGGTGTAGATGTGTTTATTGCACTGGATGTTTCTAAGAGTATGCGAGCAGAAGATATTAAGCCCAATAGAATGCAGCGAGCTCGACAGTTTGCTACCAAGTTGGTGAATGCTTTGCGAGGCGATAGAGTTGGGTTGATCTTGTTTGCGGGACAGGCTTATTTGCAGATGCCTTTGACCATTGATTATTCTGCTGCTTTATTGTTTGTGCGAACAGCTAGCCCAGATTTGGAAATTACGCAAGGAACGGCAATAGAAGAAGCTATTGATCTAGCTATGAAATCGGGGCAAACGGATGAAAACAAGAAGCAACGAGCTTTAGTGGTTATTACAGATGGAGAAAACCATGAATCGGTAGCCGTAGACATGGCTAAAAAGGCAAGAGCAGAAGGTGTTTCTACCTTTATGGTGGCTGTTGGTACCGAAAAAGGGGCTCCTATTCCGTTGCAAATGCCTGGATACAGCGGTTTTCAGCAAGATAAACAAGGAAAAATAGTACAAAGTAAACTCAATAAAGGTTTGCTAAAACAGATTGCAGAAGCTGGTGGAGGACAATTCTACCACATCTCAGAAGGAGATGCTATTATTACTAGAATGCAGCGTAAGATGTCCAAGTTGCAAAAAGAGGAATTTGAGCAACGAAATTTTGATACTTTTGAAACATATTTTCAATATTTTGTAGTCTTTGCATTACTCTTTTTAATCATAGAATTTGCTCTGTCCTACAGAAAGAATAAGTGGTTGGAGAAACAAGAAATATTTGATTAAAAAATCAGAATTTTATGAAGTATATATGCATAGTTTTTTTAGGTCTGTTGAGTTTGCAGCTTATGGCTCAAAGTGAGCATGAGCAATTGATTACGGCAAATGAAATCTACGAGAAAAAAGATTACGAAACAGCTTCTAAAAGCTATTTGAATATTCTTAATGAGAATGTTAATTCCTTAAAAGGGAATTATAACTTAGGTAATACTTTGTACAAACGTAAAAAATATAAAGAAGCCATTCCCTATTTTCAGCGAGCCGCAGGAGAAACTGAAGATAGGGAAGTACGCTCAAAAGTCTATCATAATTTAGGGAACACTTTTTTTAAAGAAAAGAACTATAAAGAGGCTGCAAAGTCTTATATGCAAGCATTAAGAGATAATCCAAAGGATTTTGGCACTAAAAATAATCTAGCTTTAACCCAAAAAATTATTAAACAGCAGCAACAACAACAAAAAGAGCAAGAGCAGGAGAAGGAAAAAGAGGAGCAACAGAAGCAACAGAAGCAACAGAAGCAACAGGAGGAACAGGATGGTGAAGGAGATGACAGACAACAATCACAAGATGACACACAGTCAGAAAAAGAAGAAGAAGAAAAAGACGACCCAAACTCAGGTGATAAAGATAAAGATGAAGAACCTATCGATAATGAACCTAAGGGAGAGTCAAGTGGTAAAGGAGAAGAACTTTCTAAGGATGATGTAGAACGCCTCATGCAGATAATAGAAAATGAGGATAAAAAAGTGCAAGAAAAGTTGATGAAACGAGCTAGAGGCAAACACAAAAAGCCAGAAAAGGATTGGTAAGATATAGAGCGTTAAATACTTGTTAACTACCTAGTAAAGTTGCATAGAGATCATTATTTTTGTAGATAATAGTAATATAGCTCTTAGGAGATGTTCTTAGTCCAATAATAAAATTTACATATCGTCATGAAAAAAAATATTTTACTAATTGCACTGTTTTGTTGGATGAGCAGTACAGTAATTTATGCTCAAAATAAAGAAATGGCCTTTAAGGTAGAAGTCCGATACGATACAGTAGGGCTACATGAACCTTTTGAGGTTAAATTTAAGTTAGAGAATGCTAGTTTATTACATTTTCAAGCACCTACATTTGATGGATTTAAGGTAGTTGCTGGGCCTATGACAAGTTCTAATTTTTCTATGATTAATGGAGTGACAACACAATCCATTACCTATACATATCATTTGCAGGCAGTTGATTTAGGAATCTACGAAATAGCAGCAGCTGTGGCCGAAACTCCAGAAGGTGAATTGACAAGTGCACCTATTGCTTTGGTGGTGACAGAGAATGTAGAACGTTCTTTACCAGATATGCAAAATGATCCATTTAGTGTTTTTAAAGATCAGTTTGGGCAGAATCCTTTTTCTAACGGATTTCTTGACATGCAAATGCCAGAAATGCCAAGTATGGATGAAATGATGAAGCAATTTGATCAGTTGTTTGATATGGAAATGCCTGACCTGAATTTTGGTGATACAGAGGCTACTCCTAAGGAGCATGGTCCAAACCAATCACCACGTAAGTATAACTTGCCAAAGAAAAAAGAGAAGCAAAAAACTTATAAAATATAACTCAACCTTGAGAATACTAGTCTTATTTAGTTATCTATGTTTGCCACTATTGAGCTGGGCACAAAAAGCATCATTTGCAGCTATTTGCAATGCAGAGGAAGTGGTGTTGGGCAATAGGTTTGAGCTAACCTTCAAAATGGTTAATGCTAAGATCAAGAGCCTTAAGAAGCCAGACTTTAAGGGCTTTGATGTAGCTGGTCCAAGTACAAGCATGTCTTCTACCTATATCAATGGTCAACGCTCAAGTAGTGAGAGTTATACTTATTACTTAATACCTAAAAAAACGGGTAAACTAAAAATAGGTGCTGCTACCGTTGTCACTAGAACAGGACAAACATTCAAAAGTAAGCCAGTCACCGTATCTGTTGTAAAAGGGAGTGCTGCTTCTGAGGATAATCCTAGCGGTAATGTCGAATTAGGAGACAAGGTTTTTTTGCGTACAGTAGTAAGCAATACAGAAGCTGTTGTTGGTGAACAAGTGATGGTCGATATAAAAATCTATACACAGATAGGAATAGAACATGTCGATATTATAAAAGAACCTAATTTTGATAACCTCTTTTCGCATTATGTACGAAGTTATGATGATGCTGCAAAATTAGAGGTGATCAAAGGAAAGCAATATACCACAAAAGTTTTGCGTAGGGTAGCTGTATTCCCATCTAAAACAGGAACCATTATAGTAGAGCCAGCTATGGCCGAAATTGGTATAGCTACTAATGGTGGCCGATCTTTGCACAATCCATTTTACCAAGTCGCTAATTATGGGGTGAATAGTATGCCTGTAGAAATTGAGGTAAAAGCATTAGATGGTGGGCCTTCTGGATTTCAAGGAGCCATAGGGGAGTATGAAATGCAAACCCATGTTGAAAAGAATACTATTACTTCTGATGATGTTGTACAACTGAAGTTGCGCATAGTTGGTAAGGGCGATATTAAACAGATATTGCCGCCAGAATTGGGCGTGTCGGCTAAACAGTTTGAGTTGTATGAGCCTAATATTAAAGAGGATGTTCGAGAAGGTGGTGGTATGTTGGGAGGAATTAAGGAGTTTGAATATATCCTAACACCTCGTGCGTTGGGGGAGTATAAAATCAAACCTAAGTTTGTGTTTTTTGACCCTATTGGGAAACGATTCAAAACAATAGACACAACTATTACAGTCAATATCTTGAAAGGTCAAAACCCTTTGCCAGATGAGATTGTAGTCGAGGATGATACTTCAGCTAAAGCTGAAGTAATACTGACAATGAAAGCTCCACAAACTACAGCTACATTTTCTGAGCCTAGAAGTCCATTTTTTGGAACAGCGCTATATTGGTTGCTGTGCTTAGTGCCATTTGTAGGATTTGGGGGAGCCATTGTTTGGCGCAAGAAAAAAGATGCTGAGCAAAATATAGATGGAACAGTTGTGAAAAAACAACAGGCAGGACAAGAAGCTGCCAAACGATTATCTACTGCTCAAAAGTTGATGCAAAAAAATGAAGGTAAAGAATTTTATGAGGAGGTTTCTAAGGTCTTGATAGGTTATGTAAGCGATAAATTTAATATACCTTTATCTGATCTATCTAAAGCAACTGTACGTAATAAGTTAGTTGATGTAAGTGTAGATAGTTCTGATATAGAAGCCTATATGAAACTATTGCAAACTTGTGATATGGCCTTATTTGCAGGTATGATTAACAGTACAGCAATGCAAGAAACCTACCAGGCAACTACAAGCTGGATAAATACTATTGAAAACCAATTGAACAAGGTCTAAATCATTTCTCATCATGCGCTATTTCTTATTAGCAATCCTCTTAGTTGGAAGTTTGACCAATAGTCAAGCTAATGATTTAGCTACAGACTTTGATGCAGCTATCAAGCAACAGAATGCAGGTCAATATACAGAAGCAATTACTGGATATGAAGCTATATTAGCTACAGGAACAGTGTCTTCTGAGCTGTACAACAACTTAGGCTTAGCTTATTATCAAAGTAAACAATTAGGTAAAGCAATAGCTAATTTTCATCGTGCTTTGCGCCAAGAATCAAGCAATGAAGATGCTAAACATAATCTTGCTGCTGCTCAACAACAAATAGAAGAAACTACTGTACAAATAGAAGATATATTTATAGTTCGTGCATGGAATGGGCTGGCTGGTAGCCTTTCTGCTAATGGTTGGGGAATTGTATTTTTGCTGACCTTGTGTTTAGGTGCAGGAGGATTATCCTTATGGAAAATAGGAGGGAGTAGCCAGTTGAAACGTAAAGGATTTTGGGCAGCTATGGTTATTTTTGCTTTTAGCTTGTTGCCTTTGATTTGGGGATTGCAACAACGTTCTTGGGAGTTGGATAGTAAAACTGCGATCATAACAAAAGAGAAAGTGGGCATGCGAGAAGCTCCTAATTTGGGGAGCGAAGAGATTGAATTGGTTTATGAAGGAAATGCAGTAGAGCTATTAGATGACGAAAATGGATGGACAAAAATTAGATTATCTAATGGTTTGATTGGGTGGGTACCTGCTCAAATGATCGAAAAAGTGTAACTGAATAAAAAATATAAGAGAATATTAAGAGGGTAAAAGTCCTAGTAAAAAAGGGGCTTTTGCCCTCTTTTTTATAGTTGAAATATAGAATCGTCAAAAAAAAATGACAAGTATTATTCTCTTTTGGTCTGAAAATTGAAGTTTAGTTAAACAAAAAAAGAATAAACAATCCATTGCTCAATACTAATAATAGTGTGTGCATTTTTGACTTTATCAAGCCAAAAATAGCAGTAAATTTTTCTAATTAATTAGAAAAACTTCACACACTAAATGACTAGAGCACACAATAAAAAATAAGAATACACCTTCCCAGTTTGAAATTGAACTAATAATTTGATTATTAGTTATTCATCTAATTATTATACCAATGGAATCTACAGAGATTCTGTATAAAATCGTATTGCCTATAGCATAAATATATTTACCAAATAAGCCTTGTTGTTGGTCTATTTCCTCATTCTGAAAAACTCAAACATTATGCGTGATTTATTGGTAAAGTATGTTTTGGCTGTTGCATTTTTGATCGTTTCTACGGCTGCATATGCACAATTTAATGTAGGTATTCAAGCAGGTGTAACAACCTCTAATTTTAATCAACTTTTTTCTAAAAATTCAGTACCCCAACTAGGATTCAGCGCAGAGTTGTATGGAGAGCTAAAGTTCTTGAAGCGTATGCGCTTGAGAGCAGGTGTGAATGGTAGCTGGAAAGGAACCAACAACCATTTTTGGTTGAAAGATGATGTTGATTTATTTTATTTAGGAATTCCTGTATTACTGGAGGTAGAATTGTTCAAAAACTTTTTGCTAGGAGGAGGAGTTGAAGCCAACTATTTATTAGGCTCTAATAATAGTGGAGCGGTAAAATATGAACCCAATAGCAAATGGGATATAGGCTTAGTTGCACAAGTAGAATATAGATTCTTTAGCCGATTTGGCATCAACCTGAGATATACTCATGGCCTTATGTCCATAGATAAACTTCAGGTTGCAGAAGTCGGCACCAATACCCAAACAGCATTAGCTAATCGCTCTTTGCAATTGGGTGTATCGTATACATTTGGAAGAAAATAAAGAAAAGTCCCCTGCTCTTAATAGGATTAGTTTGTATTGAGGTCCCACCAATACATTTAGGGTACGAATTAGGTTCTGATGATAAGTGCATAGAAAAACCTAGTCGTACTTTTGGCTAAACCATAGTTATTTATGCAAAGAAGCGACTGCTAAATTAATAGCAGTCGCTTTCTTATATCTTAGACTAAAATTCAAATGCTTATTCAGCAGGTTTCTCTTCTTTCTTAGAGCCACCAAGAGTTTTGAACTTAGCGAATTTTTTGTTGAATTTGTCAATACGTCCAGCTGTATCTACAAATGACATTTTACCAGTGTAAAATGGGTGAGAAGCACTGCTGATCTCTACTTTTAATAGAGGGTACTCATTTCCATCAGTGTGAACAATAGTTTCTGAAGATGGAGCAGCAGAACGACTTAAAAATGTAACATCAGTAGATATATCTTTGAAAATTACCTTGCGGAAATTTTCTGGATGTAAGTTCTTTTTCATGATAATAATTGTATATTTTTTAACAGAATATAGTTCGCTTCTAAAAATTTGCAGTTGCAAAGATAGCAAAAAAAATTAAAGGCAAAACCTTTTATACTATTATTTACTAAGATTTCCTGCAACAACGATAACTATTTCACCTTTTGCTTTCAAAATGCCCTTTTCTGCATTTTGAGCTAAGGTAGTTAAGCTGCCTCTGGCTTTTTCTTCATGTAGCTTAGTTAACTCTCTACAAACAACGGCCAAACGCTCTCCTCCACAATGTTCCTCTAGTTGCTTTAGACATTTAGCCAAACGATAAGGCGACTCGTACAACACAAAAGTATAAGGTAGTGTAGCCAAGTATTTTAAACGTGTTTGTCGACCTTTTTTATGGGGCAAAAAACCTTCAAAATAAAATTTATCACAAGGCAACCCTGCAGTAACCAAAGCAGGAACAAAAGCTGTAGCTCCTGGCAAACATTCTACAGGAACATCAGCTTGCACACAAGCACGAATCAAGAAAAAACCTGGATCAGAAATACCTGGAGTACCTGCATCCGAGATCAAAGCAATATCCTTTCCTGATTGTAGTTCGGCTATAAGTCGCTCTGTAGTATGATGTTCGTTGTGGGCATGATGAGAACGTAGAGGTGTCTCTATTTCATAGTGATTCAACAACCTTTTGGAGGTTCGAGTATCTTCTGCTAAAATGAGTTCTACCTCTTTTAGTAGTCGTACTGCTCGAAAGGTCATGTCCTCTAAGTTGCCAATTGGCGTAGGTATAATATAGAGCATATTTTAAATACTATTTTTTGTAGATTCCTATAGTTCGTTGAATTTTCGCAAGTGATTGATAGTCAACGCTAACTCTTTTTGTAGTGAAAGTTAATAATAATTTGATTATCAAGAACTAAGATGCAATGATTTTTTGAGTTTTTACTAAAACTCAAAAAACAACGAACTATGAAGATTTTATAACCTCAATTAATCGATTAATATCCTCTTTCGTGTTGAATACATTGGAGGATACACGCAAAGAACTACCTCGTACAGACAAATAGATCTGATTAGCTGTTAAGTTTTCTTTTAGTGTTGTGGTATTAATAGAGTTGGGCAACTTTAGACCAAATAAATGATTAGAAAAATAGGCAGTTGGTTCTAACTGAACCTCCATGCTGTCTAGATACTGAAGCAGTGGTTGAATCAAGCCTTTTGCGTATTCTTGAATGGCAACAGCTGTCCACTCATTCAGTTGAATCAGAGCTTCTTTTAGCATTGCCATTAATATAAAATTACTACGTTGCCCTACATTGTACCGACCTGCATCTGGAGTATATTCTGCACAATAATCAGTTAAGTTACTAAAGTCACGAGCATTCTTACGGTTCATCCAAGCCTCTTCTAATGGGATTCCATTATTAAAAGTCTCCCCAATATAAGCTAAGGAGATAGAGTAAGGCCCCAATAACCATTTATAACCTGCGCAAATAAGCGCATCAATATGCAACTTTTTCACATCTATAGGCATTGCCCCAACCGATTGGCTGCCATCTACTATAAACTTAGCTCCAACTGATTTACATTTCTTACCAATAGCCTCTAAGTCAAATTTCAGCCCATTCATCCAATGAATAGAAGACATTAAAACTACTGCTGTTTGTGAAGAGATACTATTGAGAATACGTTCATTCCAATCAGCCCCAATCAATTCTAAATTGATATCAGGCTGCACTATTTTGAGTTCAGCCTCTTGGTTTTTGCACCAACGCTGAATAGCAAAATAACTACTTGGAAATTCATTCTCTACAATAAGAGCATGTTGCCCCTTTTTACAAGAAATATTATTTAAAACAGAACTTATTCCATAAGAAACAGCAGGAATGATAGCTACTTCAGATGCAGAACAGTTGACCAAGGTTCCAAACAATGCTCGAACTTCATCTGCTTCATCAAAGAAATCATCAACCCCAATATCCATTGGATTTTGTTCTCTCATCAATGCTTTTAGAGCTGCTTGATCAGCAGATTTGAGCAAAGGTGCTTTATAGGCACAATTGAGATAGTGAGCGCCTTCACGTAGGCTAAATAGATGTTTCTGAGATTGGAGCATACTGTGTTATAGTCTATTATCGGATACGATCAGCAGATTTCACTAAAGCTTCATCTTGTCCAATTGCTCTATTGGCCATTACTATAAGAATCAAGCTGACTAAGGGTACAAACAAACCAATACCTAATCCCCAAGATACGCCAGCTGACATTAATAAATAAATAGCAAAAACTAATAAACCAACAGCCAACAGCATGTTGAGTTTACCAAGGTTCATTTGTAATATTCTATTCTTGAATAAAAATATAGCAAGGAATGCTAGAGCACTTACTGCAATAGCAAGACCTAGCAAAATACCACTATCATCAAGATTTAATACACCATCTTGAAATGCACCATCAGCCGTTTTTTCGGCACTAGCAATAGGAAACATAAACAGTAAAGAGGTAAAAGCTGAAGATAGTAGTAAATAAATGGATTGGATTCTCTGAATCATATTATACAAGCTTTATCATTTCACGATTAATTTAACGGTGCAAAGTTAATACTTTGTCTGAAATCGACAAATACGAAGTTTTAGAATAGCTGATAAATACTATTTTTAGTTCTTTAGAGGTTGTATTAAGAGGTATTTGAAACTAAAACTAACCATTATGAATATTTTTTGGAATAAAGAGGGACTTACAATACTATTATTTCTCCTCACAATAGGAATTAGTTCTGCACAAGAAAAGCAAAAGAAAGAGATTGAAAAAATCTTGGAAGATCTCAGTTTTGATGAGGTTTTGACTACAGCTATCTATGATGAACATTTTAATTCTATCAATCCCAATGCAGAATATGCCATAGGAGAGTATCTCAATCCTAAAACGTTGAGCGATTTAGTAGAAAGTGGCTTGATTAGTAGAGAAGATATGGCTGGATTTGCCTTGCCATTAGGTGTATATAAAAATGATAAACCTGTTGATTTTGGAATGGGCTTGTTGGATATGTGGCAAGCAAAAGCCAATTGGATTGCTAAACGAAGGTCAAAAGTAGATGTACATATTCTGCAAAAAGCATTGAAGTCTATCAATGCATACATAGAAAGTACTCCAGAGGATCAAATGACCTTGAGAGGTTATCGGAAATTTGTCATAACACCGAATCTAGATACGATGCTCAAGTTGCACGATACGATGGCTACCAAGTATAGCACTAAGCGAAGAGCATTTATGGATATTATTGCTAAAAATTTGTCCCCTAATGTGCTTTTGGGCTACAATATTCAAGAATTGATGCCAGCTACTCACATGTTAGAGGATAGAAGTATTAAAAAAATAAACCCTATCTTTAAGGCCTTTTTTTACGATAGATTGTGGCAAGAAGCAGGAGCTGTATATATTTCAAATTTTCCTGCTCGATACGATTTTGTGAATAGCTTTGGACCTTTTCAGATGACCAATATTGCAGTTAAAGATGTTTACCAAAACAGTCGATTAATTGATGAGTTCAAACGCTTTGAAACAGTAAATGATCTAGAGTCAATCCATGATCATGTTTGGGTGGCTACAGCTTTTGCTTACAACAACTGGGAACGATTATCCTATACCTTGCAAGCAGACAGCACTATTCAGAAGTTTATAGATTATTTCAGTGATTGGGAAGAAGATGCAACTAAAAGCCGACAATTAAGGATTTTTATAACTGGCGTAACCGCTTGTATGCATCATCATCCGCCCAAAACTCGAAAAATAGTAAGAGCCTATTTCAAAATAGAGGACAACTTTGAAACGATTCATTATCAAATGATTCAAAATGGGGGGAATGCTCAATTACTGAAATATTATTACAGCTCAGCTGAAGCCTATTTGATTATGAAAATATACCATAAGCTATTTGAACATTAAAAAATATGACTTGATAGGGCTATTTTATCGTCTGAATTTTAATATCTATATCTAGTAGTCTTACTACTTTATGCTAATAGAGAAGCGATTCTAAATACTAAAATTACTATCCAGCTATCTTTGAAAAAATCTTTTAACTACCTTTGTCTTACTTTTAAAAATCAACGAACTAGTATTATACTAAATGAATACTGCTTATATAATAGATGCTATCCGAACACCCATAGGGCGAATGTATGGAACCTTATCCACCATACGTCCAGATGATTTGGTAGTAGCTATCATTCAAGAGTTATTGGAGCGCAATGCTAAGGTTGATCCTAATGCTATAGCCGATCTATTGTTGGGTTGTGCCAATCAGGCTGGAGAAGATAACCGAAATATAGCTAGGCAAGCAGTGTTATTGGCAGGTTTGCCTAAGCATATACCAGGAGGAACCATCAATCGTCTTTGCGCTTCAGGAATGGAGTCCATTCAGTTAGCTGCCAAATCTATTTGGTTAGGAGAGGGCGATGTTTATTTGGCGGGAGGCGTAGAGACCATGAGCAGAAGCCCTTTTGTGGAGAGTAGAATAGATGGTGAACGAGTAGATAGCACCATAGGTTGGCGCTTTGTAAACCCTAAACTACAGGAGCATTACCAACCCTTGCAAATGGCTGAAACGGTAGAATTTTTAGCTTCAAAATATAACATTAGTCGCCAAGAACAAGACAAATATGCACATGCCAGTCGGCTGAAATATCAAGATGCTCTAGAACAAGATTTTTGGTCTAAAGAGTTAATTAAAATTAATGAACTACAACAAGACGAACAGCACCGAGTCTTAAAATTGAATACAATGGCCAAGTTGCCTTCAATGGTCAAAGGTGGGCAGTTCGTAACTGTTGGGAATTCTGCTAGAGGTGGAGATGGAGCAGCTTTAGTCCTTTTAGCCTCCGAAAAATATGTAAAAGAAAATGACTTAAAACCAATTGCCAAAATTCGTTCTATAGCGCTAACTGCAACACACCCCAATGATATGGGAATAGCGACAGTGGAGTCTACAAAACTGGCATTGAAACGAGCAAAGTTAGATATAGAGGATTTAGATAATATAGAGCTTAGCGAATCTTTTGCTGCCCAAGTATTAGCTAGTATCAAAGAGCTCAATTTGAATGAAAATTTAGTAAATATTGATGGAGGTGGAATATCTACAGGCAATCCTACAGGAATGGGGGCTGCTCGTTTGTTAGTTACCTTAATGAATAGAATGCAGCAGAATAAAGACCTCCAATATTGTTTAGCTACAACAGGAGCAGGACTTGGAATAGGGGCAAGTATAATTGTAGAACGTTGTTAATTTTGGCCAACTACTTACCTTAGTTGCATGTTTTTCATTATTATTGTAAAGAAAAGTATAGGTTTAAAGAGGTTCTTAGCTTAGAAGCGCCCTTAAACCTTCAAAAAAATAGGCATTAAGAATTTCAAAGAAATAGTGCAAAAGATAATAGATATAATATTCAAACTGTTCAAGAAGATTTATAGTAGGTTTATCTTGCCTGTATTCACAGTGATAAGAAGTACTATACAAAACTACCAACGAGACAAGGTCTTGCGTTTGGGGGCAGCATTGGCATATTACACCATCTTCTCTTTACCTGCCTTGATTGTGGTTATTATTGGTTTAGTTGGTTTCTTTTTGGGAGAGGCTGCTGTTCGAGGAGAGATCTATTCTTCTTTGGTAGAAGTGGTGGGTAGTGCTGCTGCTAATCAGATACAAAATGCCGTCAAAAATATAGGTTCTACCGATACCAACTGGTGGGCAGCTGTCATCGGAGTTGGGTTGTTGATCTTTGTAGCTACAGGGGTTTTTTACGTTATGCAAGAAGCACTCAACAAGGTTTTTCAGGTGGAAGAAGTACCTCGGAAACTTAAATTTAAATTCAAAGTCTTAGAAATTGTTATCAATCGAGTACTTTCTTTAGGAATGGTTTTGAGTGTCGGAGGCTTGTTGGTCTTCTCTATCTTATCCAATGCTATCTTGCTAGAGGTCAGTGCTTACGTGACCGAAAATGAGGCTTACGTTATTAGCAAAATTCCAACCACCTTAGACTTTCTAATACCCTATGTAAGTTACCTAACAGGCTACTTTTTAGTCTTTCTCAACTTGGGTTTATCCATATTCCTAATAGCACTATTCTTCTTTATGCTCTACAATATTTTGCCAGCCGTCAAGCTCAAATGGCGTTACTTATGGGCAGGTGCTTTTTTTGCAGGAACACTTTTTTGGATAGGCGAAATGTTGATGGGGTTTTACTTAAGCAATACCTCTGTTATTTCCGCTTATGGGGCAGCAGGGTCTTTGATCGTGCTTTTGATTTGGGTCTATTATTCTGCCCAATTGGTCTTTTTGGGTGCAGAGTTTATCAAAGCTCTATGTACCTACAAAGGAGTCGAAATAATGCCCAAAGAGTTTGCGGTACGCTTAGAAAAAGCAGGAGTTAAAAAGCCTAAACGCAAAAAAAGAAAAAGCAGAACAATGGATGCTTGGGAGCCTGTTATGGTTGTCTTACCTGAAGAGACAGAACCTCAACGCAGATTGATTAGGCGTGATGATGAGAGCGAAACTGCAATAGAAAAAGAACTTGAAAATCGAAAGGACGAGGAGCCTCCTATGCTCAATATAGATACAACGGATGCTTAGGTGTTAGAGAATAGCTTTCCTCTTTTACGATGTAAGTCTGCTCGACTCACACTACTGGAGAGTATCCTAAGATTTTTCGACAGGATAGACTTGCCTCTGAATGAGAAAGAAATATCTTAGTTTCTATAGCAGTCAATTTGTTTAAGACTTCAAACCTCCTCACTCTAATTTAATACAAGCCTAGATTTTGTATTTTGAGACGATCTCTATACCTTGAGAAGCTTTAAAGAAGGAAGGTTTGTAAGAGTTACAAACATGGAATGAAAATTGGATATTAAGCCAATAAAAATAATCTTCTCAAAACAACAGATCAATTATATGAAAACTAGTCTATACCTAAAGTTTTTAGGCTTCACATTGCTATCTAGTCTATGGCTAAGCACAGCTTCTGCGCAAGATACAGGTTGTACCACAGGCGATTGTGAAAATGGAAAAGGGCGTTATATATTCCCTAATTTAGATAAGTACATTGGAGAATTTAAAGGGGCTGCGCTGAATGGTCGGGGAGCTTATTATTTCAAAAATGGTGATATCTATAAAGGACAGTTCAAGGACAATAAAAGAGAAGGTTATGGAACCTTTACTTGGAAAAATGGTGATATTTATATTGGGGAGTATCTCAATAATCAACGTCATGGAGAAGGAACCTATATCTATGTAGATGGTACAGAGCAAAAGGGGGTTTGGGTGAATGGAGCATTTCAGGAACCTGTTGTAGAAGAGCCTGTTGTAGATACAACCGAAAATGTAATAGTTGACCCATTTGCAGAAAATGCAGACAGCACCAACCAAGGCGATGGCCAATATCTAAAAGCTTTGGCTAATATTGATACCACTCAGGCTCGTACCGCTTTAGTAATAGGCAACAGTGCTTATCGGAAATCACCACTCAAAAACCCTAAAAATGATGCTATAGCAGTAGCGGAAGAACTGCAACGTTCGGGCTTTGATGTGATTATGTACACAAATGTTGGGCAAAAAGCAGCTAAATTAGCTATTCGTGAATTTGGGCAGTTGCTCAAGGAGCGTGGAGGTGTAGGTTTGTTCTTTTATGCAGGGCATGGCTTGCAAGCAGATGGTAGAAATTATCTAGTACCTACAGATGCAAACATCAAAAAAGCACATGATATAGAGTTCGAATCTGTTGATTTGGGGCGTGTATTGGTAGAGTTGGAATATGCCGAAAACGACATGAATATTGTTATTTTGGATGCCTGTAGAGACAATCCATACAAAGAAGAATTTAAGAAATCTAAATACAATAGTTATAATGGACTAGCTTCTATTGGCTCAGCTCCTTACAACTCCTTTATTGCATTTTCTACAGCTCCAGGTTCTGTGGCTTTAGATGGTAAAGGTGAAAATGGTTTGTACACTCAAGAGTTGCTCAAGTCTATGCGCCAAGATAATGTTGGTTTGGAAGAGGTATTCAAAAAAGTGCGTAAAAATGTACGTAAAGCTTCTATGGGTAAACAAATTCCTTGGGAAACATCTTCTGTAGAGGATGATTTTTATTTCAAAAAATAAGAATTAACAAAGCCTCTAATTTCTTCTAAAAGAAATTAGAGGCTTTGTTCTAAGAGAGTAGGACTTATTTTTCTTTTAAGTCTTTCAGAATAGCTAAGGAAGTTTTTCTTCCCCAAAAAGCCAATAAGTATTGAGAGATGCTTATCGGCTTTTTTTGTTTTAGATAGTCTTTGAGTTTGAATGTTTTTTGAGCATCTTCATAGGCTTTTTCTAGTTGTTTGTAATTGTCTTGAAGATTATAATCAAATTGTTCTTGCTTTTTGATGTTAGATGAAAACAAGGTTTTTCGAGAAGCCAACTCTTTTTTTAGTTTTTTTAGCTCTTGTAATTTATTCTTAATCTCTTGTTGTAAGAGGGTTCTTTGTTGAGCATAGTTTTTCTCAACTTTTAAATGACTCTTTTTGATATTTTCGTGAATGCCTTGCAAGGATTTTAAAACTTTTTCTTTTCTTTTTCCTCTAGATTGAAGTAGAACATAAGAGAGGATTCCTAAGTTTTTCAAAAACGGATTATTCTGTATATAATCAAGATATTTTTGGCGTGTTTTTAAGTGGGTTTGATATTCTTTTTCGGCCAATTCAAGATACTCTTGATCTAATCTCTTTAAATCCTGGAGCAATTCTTTTTGAGTATTGGCAACAGCCTGTTGCAAAGGCAATAGTCGAGCAGCTTGTTCTTTTTGCTTTTTTAACTGTCTGAACTGTTGGTTGAGTTTAGCTCTTACCGTTTTTATTTGTCTAAAAGTAGAGCTGCGTGTAAAAGGGTCTGTTCGCAACTCTTCTCTAATCGAAGGTGTTTTGGGCTTTTTTTCTGTAGCCAAAGAAACTAAGCGTTGTTTTTCTGCCCAGAGTATAGCTGCTGTTGTGAGTATAGGTACTCCAATATTAATCATCCAAAATAGAAGATTAAAAACACTAAAACCATTCAAGACAGTGAGTGCAATACTGAGAGTTAGTGCAAGACTACCAACAATTCCTGTAATAATACGGGTACTCTTTAAACGACTTTTAAATTCCAAATTACACAAATAAAACTCAATGTTTTGAGTTTTAGTCATTAACGGTTTTATGACTTTTACTTGTTGATCTATTTTTGAAGTCTGTACTCCAACAGTGGAGGTCGTAAGCGACTTTTTATTGATTTGAGTAGATGGTGCTTGACCTGTTTTTTTGTTAATATGAAAGAATGCATTATCAGAAGATTGATCTAATACAGCAGTCAACACAGAGACCCATTCTTGAGCAGTTGGACGCATTTGGAGTACATGATGACCATTCTCAAAGCAAAGTTTAAAAAACTCTTTCAATTCGTAGTTTAGCTCTTCAAAACCTTGATGTGGAGGAGGAATTGTCAAGAAATGCTTCTGAAAAAGCCCTCCATGAACAAATAAACCTGCCTTAATCTTATCACTCAAGCTAACCATCTTTTGAAAAGGAGCCTTGCAACTGCCTGCAAAAGGGTGTATGCCCAACAACAGTTGATAAAAAATAATAGACATACTAAACCGGTTCCAACTTAGATCTATAGCCTCTTTTCGTTCTTTTTGCAACTGATGGTATTCAGGAGGACTATATTCGGGCGTTGCAGAATAGGCAGGATATAAGATTTTTTTATTGTCTAATACCTCTATAGAATCCATATCAATAAGTGCAGCAGAACCATTGGGGCGAACTACAATATTATCTGGTTTTAGATCTACAATCACATAACGTTTAGTATCATGCAGTTCATGAATTGTTTTAGCTAAATGCAGGCAAATCCGTTTGCGAAGTTTATGAGCATTTTGATTGCCCAACTCAAAACGATTCCACTGAGGACCAATCTTATCAGATAAAAGATTTAGAGTTAATACAGTCAATGTTTTGCCCTTCAAAAGAGGCATCATAAAACCCATAAAACCTTCTTGACCATAAACAAGATCCACAGGCCAAGCCAAACTATTTTCTTCTGATAATATAGGTGGATGGGCTATTAGATAATTTAGCTTTTCTTCCTGCTCTGTACTTCGTTTATTTGAGTGGTATATCTTTACAACTAAATTCTTGAGGCTATGAGGACTAGATATTTTATACAAACTACCTTCCCCTCCACTTGCAAAAGGTTTATCCGAAAGTTTTAGTTTTTCTTTAGTATGTTTGGTGTATAATTCCATCGTTATTTTTGTAGATGCAAGTCTAAAATACTAATTTTCATTAGAATGAGAACTAAACTAGTTTTATTAATATTTATCGTATTCAGTCTGAATTTGAGTGCTCAAGTCAAATGGGACAAGCTTATTATAAAGTATTCTTGGCTTGGTTCAGAAGATGTTCAAGAAGCAGTTTTAGATTGGGATCAACTTATAGAGACAGATCATTTTAGACTGATAAGCAGCCAAGCATTTAGAGATCTTGATTCTGATGTCGAAAATGAGGTTTTGAATTTTAGGATAGAACCTAAGGTGCAAATGAAGTTAGAATCTGTTCAAATGACAGGACAGTTTAGCAACTTTGAGTTAGAACAGTTTTATTGTAATGGTTTTCAGAGTTGGACAACCAGCCAAGAGCTGACTAAAAATGACAAGCAAAAACCTCTTGCTCCAATCCTAAATGCCTACTCCAAAAACACAGGAGATTATGGCTATTATAAATATTCTAAAAAGAAAGGTGTTTTGCATAGTTGGTCTTATACCTATGGTAGAAAGGGTGATAATTATACCTTTTTGACCTCTTTGGATGAAACTAGCGGTTTTACTCGATTTGTATGGGATACTCGATTTGAGCAGTTATCTATAGAGAAAGATTGTGAAGGGAAATGGTTACAAGTGTTTAATACTTATCCGTTATTAAAGGTACTCAAAACTCAAGGCACTCAACAAGAAGTCTATGAAAAAATGAATAGGCATTATTATGTAAAAGGCGTTTCTAAAGCTGAGCCAGCAATAGGTTGGACAAGTTGGTATCATTACTACGATAAAATAACGGAGGAAATCATTTTAGATAATTTAGAAGCCTTTGCGAGCAGAAAAGTGCCTATAGATGTTTTTCAGATCGATGATGGTTTTCAGCAAGCCGTAGGGGATTGGTTGACACCCAATAAGAAATTCCCGAAAGGGATGAAGTATATTGCTGATCAGATTCATGACAAAGGCTATAAGGCAGGTTTGTGGTTAGCACCATTTGTGGCGGCTAAAAATTCAGAGGTCTATAAGCAACATCCAGATTGGTTTGTACGAGACAAAAAAGGAAAACATATTCCTGTAGCTATTAATGTAATTTGGAAGGGCAAATATTTTGCTTTTGATATTTATAATAAGGAAGTACAAGCCCATCTCAAAAAAACGCTGCAAACTGTAGTATATGATTGGGGATATGATTTGATAAAAGTAGATTTTCTGTTTGGGGTTTGTCTTCAAGGACGATATGATAAGACTCGTGGCGAAATTATGGAGGATGCTATGTCCATGATGCGTGAGTGGGTAGGGGATAAATTGATTTTAGGCTGCGGAGTACCTTTAATGCCTAGTTTTAAGCAGGTAGATTATTGTAGAGTGGGCAATGATGCTCACTTAGCTTGGGAATTCCCTGTTTTGAAAGGTTTGCGAGCGCATGAACGCCCTTCTACATGGAGTACCTTAACCAATACAATCATGCGAGCACCCTTATCGGGAATGATGTTTTTGAACGATCCTGATGTGTTTATACTACGCAGCAAAAAAACAAAGCTAAGTGATGCTGAAAAATATACTTTACTGTTGACTAATGTATTGTTAGGAGAGGTGCTTTTTACTTCTGATAATATAGAGGATTATACTACAGAACAGATGCAACAGTATCTAAGCATATTTCCATATCGGAAGAAAACAAATATTCAGATTTATCCAGAAAATGGAGCTTACCGAATTAGTTTTGAAATTGATGATCGAAAATATATGGCTTTGATCAATCTCTCGGATAAAAAAGTTGAGATGAACTTGCCTAAAGCCGATTATTATCATGCAGCCTCCAATAAATTAAAAACAGTAGAAAACTGGCCACTAGAAAAACACCAATCGGTATGTCTATATGTTTCTGATTCGACAAAAACTTTAGAGGTTTTGGGTGGCCAAAATTACTTGTTTAGTGGTGCCGAAACAGATCACTTTTTAGCCAAAAAAGGCAAATATGGCCTCCAAAAGCATAGTCAAGCACAAAAGTTTTTTCCTACATTTATTCGTGTAAATAGTAAAGAAAAAGAGTTTAATATCAATGGTGAAACTTATGAAATAAAGGACTTTGGGACCTTTAGAGGTATACAGCTAGATGAATAGCTCAATAACTGTTGAAAGTATAATTTAATATATATTGTTTTATTTCTTCAATGTCTATACGTATCTTTGCACCCGATTGGAGAACAATAAGGATAACATCCATCACCAAAATTAAATTATATGAGTACACAAACAGTAGAACCGAAAAAAGAGGTGCAATGCAAAGTTCGCAAGCCTTCTGAAAATGATTTTTATTGGTCAGATGAACGTGAGCCCCATTTTCAGCGTCGTCAAGATATTTTGGAATCACATCCAGAAGTTAAATCCTTGTTTGGAATAGACCCTACCCTGAAATATACCACTGTGATATTAGTTGCTATACAACTGACTGTTGGTTATTTCATGAAAGATGTATCTTGGATACCTTTCTTACTAATTTCTTACTTTGTTGGAGCTACTATTATACATGCACTATTTTTGGCTGTGCATGAGATTACACACGATTTAGCATTTACAGCTAAATGGAAAAACAATGTATTATCTTTTGTTGCTAACCTACCGATGGTAGCGCCTTACTCTATGTCTTTCAAGACTTACCATGCTATGCACCACTGGGAGCAAGGCAAAGATGGTGTTGATACTGATATTCCTACAGAGGTAGAAGCTAAGATTTTTAGAGGCTTTTTGGGTAAGGTTATTTGGTTTTTGCACCAAATCTTGTTTTATGCTTTAAGACCAATGATGGTGAAGCGTATCAAGGTAGACAAATGGATGATTCGTAACATTAGCTTTCAAGTAGTAGGAATGGCTCTATATTACTATATAGCAGGACCTGTAGGTTTCTTATACTTATTGATGTCTATGTTGTTGGCTGGTGGTTT
>JAAEPD010000682.1 GCA_024222455.1 Aureispira sp. | reverse complement strand
GTTGATTCGATTTGAAACTTCTGCTCAAAATTGGATTCAAGCTCACTATTTAGTCTTTGCTATGATTTTTCTTAAAAAATATTTCAACTTAACATTTAGTTTTTAAATCACTTCATATATAGTTTTTTTATTTAAAAAGCTTTTTACCCAAAAAATTATCAACCACTTTTTTAGGTAATAGCCTTGGGATTGTCCAGTTAGTTAGTTTTTTAGGAACAAGTGCATAGCGATACTTTGGATTAGGCGTTTCAAATATTTTTAGAATTTTTTGTCCAAAATCCTCTATAGTAAAACCATTCTCTGCTTCGTTCATGATATACCTCTGAAAGCGTTTCCCCGAACTAGCATAATCTGTACTCTCATAGACACTAGAGTCTATAGCGGCCCCTTTTTCCCAAATAGCAGTCTTAACAGCACCAGGGCCAATAACCACTAGGTCAATTCCATAAAGCATTAGTTCTGCTCGCAGAGAGCCCGAAATCCCTTCTACTGCATGTTTGCTAGCAACATAAGGTCCCATAAACGGTGGTGTCATTAGGCCAACCATAGAACTGATATTAACGATTCGACCAGGTTTGTGTGGGCAGTTGATTTGAGCACCTAACATTTTTGCAAAAGCTTGAGTCACACCTATCACACCTACTACATTTACATCTAGTTGCCATTTCAAATCTTCCAGAGGGAGATTGAGCAATGGGCCTGCTACAGCTATTCCTGCATTATTAATCAAGCCATCTAAACCTTTGTTGCCAATGATTTTTTGTACTTCTTGAGCAGCTTCTAGCACTGTTTCCTGGTTTGTTACATCAAAAATCAAAGGAACAAAATTGCTACCTAATTCTTGTTGCAAACGATCTGCATCAGCCTGTTTGCGTACACTACCAAAAACTCGATAACCTTTTTTTATGAAAGCTCTAGTACAGCCTAAACCTATACCTGTAGAGACACCTGTGATAACTATGTTTTTCATCTAATTTATAATTTAATATGGAGTGATTTTGTAAGTTTAAACAACTTCTATCAATATAAAGAACATTGCTTAAATAATTAAGAACATGAATAACCTTTACTATACATTGGACCTGTTAGTGTATCAAAATAGCTTTTTTGAAGCAATTAAGGCTCCTTAAGTAAATATGACGATGCTGAGCTTGAAATATCTTATGAAAATTGGAAGAATACAAAAAAATAGGTCTGCCAATATTTTGACAGACCTATTTACTCTAAAATCTTTGAAAACGACGACTAAAAACGAGAGTTCACGTTAAACTTAACACCGTTAAATGCTGGCTCATAACGACAAACTCCACCTGTACAAACAATACCCTCTACTTGTTTGACATAACTTAAATCAAAACGATTACTTTTATGAGTATATGAAATCAAGAAGTCATAAAATGCTTCAATATTCTCATATTTCTTAGGCACCACATTTACCATGGTAGAAGCTGTGAATGACCAATTTGGCGCAATACTAAATTCAGCTAAACCATATAACCAAGAACCAAAATCCTGAGCAGTATGCATATATTGTGCTTCTATACGTAAGGATTTTTTACGATCAAAACGATAGCTAAATTCTGCAAAAGGTATATAAGTAGTTATGATTGGCACACCAGGTTTTTGTTCGTAAATTTCTTGGTTGTACTGCTGTACTTGGAAACCAGCAATTGCTTTCCATTTACGCTTGAACTTGTAGGTCCCCTCAAAGTAAAGCTCTCTATACAAAGGACTCTTGAAGTCTACAAAACTTTGATCAAGTTGGGTAATATTAGCAATATTGAGTGCAAAAGTCAATTTGCGTGGAATCGGACTATACAATATATCTAGCTGTAATGCTTGTTCACCAACTTCTTGAGTTGCTGCGTTGTATCGAGCTGTCAAGCGATAAGTGTTTTGGCGAGCCATAGGAGGCAAAAATGCAATTTGGCCTCTTGTTAGGGACTGTAATGGACTAGTACGTAATACAAAATGATCAGTACGCTTATATTGTGCAGTTACCCCCAAACCCTTGCGAGCATAAGCTAAACTGGTATAAACATTATAGCCACTATAATCTTCCAAAACACCTTTAGGGTTGAAGGTGTTGATAGCCTCATGAGTTTTGTAAGCGCCTTCAGCAAACCATGTGAACCCTTTCCAAGAAAGTGTATTATAAGCAGTAAAAGCGTAAGTTGTATATTTAGGTGTAAACACATCTTCTGGAGCATAAGAACTAATATCAGTTACAATATTGTTCATAGTCTCGTCATCGAGTGTACGACGTACAGCACCAATACCAGGATTAAGAATTACAGCATTTTTGGTGCTTGTAATATTACCCTCATCATCTTTTTCTGCACCAATAATGAAAGAACCATCTATAGATCCACCCAAAATGACAGGCTGGTAATTTTCGAATAAACTCTTTTGCTTCTCTACTTTTTTCTGTTGACCAGCAAAAGCTTTGATACTCAAGAAATCACCAATCTTATAAATAAGACGAGCACCTACTAGTGCATTGTCAATAGCCAACTGGCGAGCTTCATAAGATCTAAATATAGTACCACTACCAATTTGATCATAAATATATCCAGCCGTAACATCAAGGCCAAATACTTCTTTGCGGATATGCCAACGTCCAATTCCTAAAGCAGTATAAGAATCTAATGGGTCAATTAAATTAGAATTATAAAATGCATCAAAGCGCATTCCTATATCAAAACCCCAGTTTTGATAATTGAGTGTTACCCAAGTATTACTACCATATTTTTGGCGATCATACTGAGGTGTATTCGCTGCTCCAATAATAGAGTCCCGAATAAAGAAATTGTGTTGTGTTTCTATGCCCCCACTGAGGGTTCCTGATCCTTGAGCAAATAAACTACTCACAGATAATAAGGCTAAACAAAGGATAAATAGACTTTTCATAAAATCTTGTTAGGTTAATAGACAGATTAATGACTTAACTAAAGGTAACGGAATTTTGAATTTTTGCAAGGTGATCGTTTAAAAAGATTAATTTTACTGAGGTTTATTTTGATTAATTTGTACGGTTTTTAGTTAGAGGTTTAATGTGTTTATGCATTGGTTCAATTAGAACTTTAAAATAACGCAAAGCACTAATAAATAGGAGGGCTACAGCTTACACATAAAACCTTAGGTGTACGATTCAAGCCTAAGGAGATAAGAAAGGAGGCAGTATTAAAAACAAATTTTTTTATTATCTTAGTAATGCCTAATCTTCAAATATCTATTTCAATAGATATTTTTTTTGCTTTTTTTAACTAAAACTTTAGGTTGGCACAACAGTTGAAAATAACATTAGTAGAAATCTAAAATTATTGATCTAATCTCGAAAAACAGAATATAATGAAAGTTGTAAAATCGTTACTAGCCCTATTTGTTTGTGTAGCTTTATTGTCTACGACATCTTATGCTCAAGACAATAGTCCTTTGAAAAAACTGCCAAGTGTTAAGATGAAAACATTGGAAGGAGCTACTATAGATCTTAAAAATTATGTGACAGAAACAAGTGAACATAAGTTGATCGTCATTAGTTTTTGGGCAACATGGTGTTCACCTTGCAAAAAAGAATTGGATAATATTATTGATCTGTATGAAGAGTGGCAAGCTGATTTTGATGTAGAAATAATTGCTATTTCTATGGATAACCAAAGAACAACAACCAAAGTGCCTGGAACAGTTAGCGCTAAAGGTTGGGATTATACAGTATTCTGTGATCCTAATAATGATGCTTACCGTGCTCTAAATTTCAATAGTGTACCTCAGACATTTGTGGTAAACCAAAAAGGTGAAATTCTATATTCGCACACTGGATACAAAGATGGTGATGAGTACGAGTTGGAAGATCACTTAGAAGAGTATGCTGGGCAGTAAACAAAATTTGATAGTTATTTAGTTTGTAATATTTGGAGTAGTTGCCCTATGTGGGCAGCTATTTTTTTTTTGCGGATACTAACAAAGTTTTGTATTTTAGTCGATGCCCTACTAATTGACCTTTCTAATTCACCTCAATATTAAGAAAAACCCTGTATGAATTACCACTTTACACTGCTTATTGCTGTATTGCTACTACCAATGTTATCTATTGCACAAAACCCTGATTCTATAAATATTAGTGGTCGAGTTATAGATGATGACACAGAGGAGGGTTTACCTTTTTGTAATGTTTTTATAGAAGGAACAACTGTAGGTGTAACTACAGATATGGATGGGTACTATAGTGTTAGTTTCTTGGCTGCAGAAGGAGATACTATTGTTGCTAATTCTTTGGGGTATGCTGATAATAAAAAACCTGTCAATAAAACGATAAGAGAGCAGACCATTAATTATAGAATGGGGCAAGGTAGCTACAATTTTGATATAGTAGAGGTTCGGGCAGGGGAGAACCCCGCTAATAAAATTCTGAAACAGATTATCAAGCATAAGAAACAGAATGATCTTAGGCGAGCAGCAAATACTTATGAGGTAGAAAAGTATTCAAAAGTTGAGTTGGATTTAGATAATATTACACCCGAAATGAAGGGTAATAAGTTCTTTAAGAAATTCCAATTTATATTTGATAATGTAGATAGCGTATCTGATGTCAAACCCTTCTTGCCAGCCTATGTAGCAGAACGATTGTATGATATTTACTTTTTGAGGTTGCCAGAGCAAGAAAAAGGAGTCGAGAAAGAGATGTTGAAGGCTCAACAGGTATCCGGAGTAAAGAATCAAACGGTTGTTGACTTTATAAATACCATGCAGTACAACTACAATTTATATAGCAATTTTATACAAGTAGTTGGGAAAGATTTTATTAGCCCTTTTTCTAATCAGGGACTTGGGTTTTATGAATATTATATACAAGATAGCACTCGTCTAAAAGGCCATTGGAGCTACAAACTCAAGTTCAAGCCTAAATTCAAACAAGACAATACCTTTTATGGAGATTTTTGGGTGTCAATGGAAGACTATGCTTTAGAGATAGTCAATATGCGAATGAATCCAGAGGTAAATATTAATCTAGTCAATCGCTTGATTATTTATCAAGAATATGATAGGCAAGATAGTTTGTGGATACCTGTTAAGCAAAAAACGATTATTGATTTTTCGCCAACTAAACAGGGAAAAGGCTTAGGAATCATTGGTCGAAAGACGATTACATTTGAGGATTACAAGATCAATGAGGAAGGAAGTAAGGAAACCTATATCAAAAAAGATCCAGAGGATGTTAATCCTGATAAACTAGAGCAGGATACTGCTTTTTGGTCGGAGCATCGGCACGAAAAACTATCAGCGAATGAAGCGGCTGTGTATAAGATGATTGATAGTATACAGAAAGTACCTGTGTATAAGACAGTTGCCGATATCGCAACTATTATATTTACAGGTTATAAGGTCTTGGGGCCTGTAGAAATAGGGCCTTATTTTGATGTTTATACTTTTAATGAAGTAGAGGGACATCGCTTTCAACTGGGCTTAGGAACAAGTACTAAACTCAGCAAAAAGTTTCGGATATATGGCTGGGGAGCATGGGCCACTAGAGATAAAGCTTGGAAGTATGGAGGTAATATGCAAATTGTGCTTAATCGATATAGACGAAAGGAGTTTGGGCTCTATTTTGCAAACGATGTCACCTTTGAAAATGGTAGTTCGGAAGAACTCAAATCTCAGAGTTTGTTGGCTGGTTGGCTGCGTAGGAATGTACCTCAGAAACAACTCAAAGTTATAGAAGGCAAAGTTTATTATCATCATACTTGGAAAAAAGGATTTTCTAATCGGTTAGCCTTGTTGCATCGACGGTTGACTCCTTTTGATCATACTTATGCTAAAAAAGGCGGATTCAATTTTAAGTACTTGCCCAATCCTGCTGATGCAGCTCAGTATGATACAACTTTTGCCACTACAGAGGTAGTATTTAAAACAAGATTTGCTTATAAAGAAAAACTCTTGGCAGGGAATTTTACCAGTTTTAGTTTGGGCTCTAAATTTCCGATAGCATCTTTAGATTATACGGCTGGTATTAAGGGGGTTTTAGGCTCGCAATACAATTATCACAAATTAGTATTGGGTATAGAACATTGGTTTTATACTAGTCCTGTAGGGTGGGTCGAATACTATTTTCAGGCAGGAAAAATATTTGGAACCTTGCCTTATATCTTTTTGGAAACGCATCCAGGCAACGAGGCTTATTTCTACAATAAGACTTCTTTCAATAGTATGAACAGTTTTGAGTTTGTGAGTGATTTCTTTTTTACCCTCAGAGCAGAGCACCATTGGGATGGTTTTTTGTTTAATAAAATACCTGGTATCCGTAAGCTTAAGTTGCGTTTGGTTACAGCATTTAGAGGAGTATGGGGTACCTTGTCTAAAGAGAATTTGGCTGCTAATCGACTTAACCATTACGACAGAAGTATTAAAAAATCTAAGGATGAAAATAGAGATATGACAGAAGGTCCTTTTTATGGAAGTTTTGATAAAGGGCCTTATATGGAGGCCAGTGTAGGGATTGAGAATATACTCAAATTTATACGAGTTGATGCGCTTTGGCGCATTAGTTACTTAGACAATAGAGATGCTCAACGGTTTTCGGTTCGGGTGACCTTAGATTTCAATTTTTAAGATATTATTTGATACATCATTATCAAAAAAGATAAAAACTTATTAAATTAATAGTGCTTAGGGGGTACTCCTTAAGCACTATTCTTATTTAGAACAATAGATAGAATTAAATACCAATGGCAAAAGTATATGTAGGTAGATGGGACTGTGATCAGTGTGGAAACAAAATGATAAAGGGTCCTGAAACTAAATGCCCAAACTGTGGATCCTCTAGGCCAAAGGATGTACAGTTTTATATGCCTACAGAAGCAGAAGTTGTTAGAAACCAGAATGAAATAAAGAAAGCTAAAGCTGGTGCTGACTGGTTATGTTCCTTTTGTGAGACACAAAATAAGGTTTGGGATAAGGTTTGTCAAAGTTGTGGAAATGATCGTCAGGTCAATGATGGAGATAAATTTCTAGATGTAAAAGAATATAATCTAGGAGAAGTCCCAAGAGGTGGCAAAAAGACGCATAGGACACAGCAAAACGAAAATTATAGACAGCAAGAAAATTTTTATAGACACAAGTCGCATGGAAAAGCTGTAGAGGTAGAAATCAATCCTGCATTTAAGAAAATGTTGCCTGTGTTGGGAGTGGTGGCTGTTATTGTTGCAGTACTGTTGTTTATTGGTTTGAGATCTAGTGAGGTTAGTGTAACAGTAGAACGTTTTGAATGGAATAGAACAATAGCTGTAGAGAAATATAAAGAGGTGACTGAAGAAGCTTGGGAGATTCCTAGTGGAGGAAGGGAGCTAGAACGCTTTCAGGCTATACATCACCATGATCGAGTTTCGGATGGTTATGTGACTAAAACACGTACAGTAAGCGAGAAAGTAGGCACAGAAGACTATGTTTGTGGCAAGCGAGATATGGGAAATGGTTATTTTGAAGACAAAATGTGTACACGTGATGTATATAGAGACCGAGAAGAAACCTATAGGGAGGAAGTCTTTAAGAAAGTACCTGTATATAGAACTAAGTATAAATTTGCCATATTTCGGTGGAAGAAAATTAATCCAGTAAAAACCAGTGACTCTAATAAAAATCCAGAATGGGGAGATGTGAGCCATATTGAGGCCAATGAAAATCTTCGAGAAGCAGGACGAAAAGAGGTTTATACTATAGTAGTTCGAGATGAAAAAAGCGAAACCCATCGACACGATATCAGCCGTTCTAAGTGGGATAGATTGACAATAGGGCAGTCACTGAAGGCCAATCGAGGTGGATTTGGAGATTATAGAGGCTTAGCAGAATAGCCTGTTAACTACTATTTTTTGTCAGTTGTAGGTGTTGGATTTTTAGAGACTGTTTTATTGACTAAGTCCTTGTAATCAGGACGATCAGAAGCAGATTTGTGGACAAATTTAGTAATAATCTGACCATCTTTTAGCATAAAAACACCTGGCATTTGTTGGAAACTACCTAGCTCGGAAGATACTTTGAGTCCATGACCATCCAAAATACCTGCTTTAAGCCCTCTTAACCATACTTTAAGGCCATAGAGTTGAAAGAAACGCCCTTTGGATAGACCAAAATAATCATACAGCGATACATCAGGGTCAGAGATATGTGTAAGGTTGGCCAAGTTATAATTTTTGAAGTATTCATCTGCAACTTCTTCTTCAGCCATATGTATAGCTACAATTTTTATCCCCAAATCTTCTATCTCTTTTCTGATTTTAGAGATATCTGTTAGGCTTTCCCTACAAAAGGTGCATCCAAAATGCCTTAAAAATAACAGCATAACTGTATTTTTTTGCGATAAATGAAGCAAATCTTCTCCTTCATTAGTGTAGATGACTTCTAGTATTTCAGGATCAAGAACCATAAAAAGAATATTGAAAATTGACTTAAAAGATCAAGAACTTTTGAAGTGATGTTTTCCCTTATAAATAGGTATAACAACTTAAGTCTAAAAAGTTTAACAAGTGTACTGTTTTTTTACTACAAAAAAAAGATCTAACCTTGATAAAGGTTAGATCTTTTTATATTTTTTAGCTCTACACTGATTGATTAGTCAGTACTAGCAGTTTCGTCAACATTAGGATTGTCTGCAGGAACTTCTTTTACGTGAACCATAAGGATGTAATCCACCATTGAAATTTCACGAGCAGCCTCTACAGGGCTAACTAAACCTTCGTTTGGCTCAAGAACCAAACCTTCGTTCATGTCATCTAGTTCAAACTGTTTAGTAATAGCTAATTCGTAAGAATCTAAAAGACCATTGAATGTGTCATCACCAGTTTTAGAAACATCACCTGTTCCAAAAACCTCAGCCCAAGGAGCTTCGCTATCATATAGTACTACTAAATTAACCTTTTTACCTTCTAGGTCAGATAATACATTAAGGTCAACATCATTTAGTGATTTTCCTTTTTGGAATGTAGCCATACTTTTGTAGCTATATTCTGCTGCTACTGCTTTCAAACTACGAGTTTGAAACTCAGCTGCTTCAGCATCTTTGTTTTCTACGGCATCTGTAGATTCAGCTTTGTCTGTTTTTTCAGCATTGTTGCAAGCTACAGTAAATACTGCTACAAGGGCAACAAATAAGCTTAGATTTAAGAAGTTTTTCATACCTTTCATTGTGCTATAAATTTTTATTCAAATTGAGATAACAAATAGTTAAACAGGATATTGAGGGTATCCAAATACTTACTTTTATGGTGAAAGTAGGGATTCTGTTACCCTTAATTGGCGTAAAAATATCTTTTTTTATAAAAATAATGCTACTAAATTAGTGTTTTGTATAGAAACAAAGATCGTTTTTCTTCATTAGAAAATCAATAATTAGCTGTAAATAACTAATTGTTTTTTAGGGAGTTAGCTGTTTTTATTTTCGAGTGACATTCATATCTTTTTGACTGTCAGTTAGTTATGTGTTTTGGGCTTGATGGTTAAAATTGCAAATTTTTGAAAAAAATTAGAATTAGGGAACATCCTTTTTTTTGAAAAAAATAAAGTATAAAAAAATATTATTAAGATGAATACAGAGTCTTTATATCAATTTCAGACTATAAATCCTTTTACTAATAAAGTTTTGGGAAGCTATAAGCTGATGACTTGGGAGCATGTAAAGCAAAAAATAGATGAAGGGCATAAGGGCTTCCAAATTTGGTCAAAACTTACTTTTCTGCAAAGAGCAACTTACTTCTATAAATTGGCTATTTTGTTAAGAGAGCGAAAAGAAGAATATGGTGCATTAATAACCTCAGAAATGGGTAAACCAATAGTGCAAGCTGTGGCAGAAGTAGAAAAATGTGCTTGGGTTTGTGAGTATTATGCTGATAATGCAGCTAACTTTTTGGAAACACAGTCTATCAATACAGAGTTTGCAAAGAGTTATTTAAGCTACCAACCACTAGGAGTTATTTTACAGATAATGCCTTGGAACTTTCCTTTTTGGCAGGTGTTTAGATTTGCAGCACCTGCGTTGATGGCAGGCAATACAACATTGCTTAAACACGCACCTAATGTATTGGGTTGTGCTGAGGCTATAGAACAATTGTTTATGGATGCAGGCTTTTCTCAAGAGGTTTTTCAACAACTTGTCATTCCTGTTGATTTGGTAGAACCTATATTGGAAGATGCTTATGTGCATGGCGTTGCGCTGACTGGTAGTGTACAGGCAGGTTCGGCTGTAGGGGCAATAGCTGGTAAGAATATAAAACGATGTGTGTTAGAGTTGGGTGGTTCCGATGCTTTTATTGTTTTGGAGGACGCCAACTTAGAGGCAGCAGCTAAAGATGCAGTAGCATCAAGGATGCACAATACAGGGCAAACTTGTATTTCTGCTAAACGATTTATAGTAGTAGCAGCTGTGGCTAAACGGTTCAAAGAATTAGTTTTATCTGAAATTAAAGCCCTGCCTATAGGAAACCCTAGTAACCCTGAAACAAGAATAGGAGTAATGGCTAGACCTGATTTAATCCAAAATTTGGATCGACAGGTTAGGAAATCTGTAGAGATGGGAGCAGTGCTAGAGCTAAAAGGAGGGGCAGAAGAAGGAAGTAATTATTATTATCCTCAATTGCTTAGTAATATTCAAAAAGGAATGCCTGCCTATGATGAAGAATTATTTGGACCTGCTATCGCCTTCTTTGAGGTAGAAAACGAAGAGCAAGCAGTTCATTTAGCTAATGATACTGTTTTTGGTTTGGGAGCAAGTATTTGGTCTTCAAATATAGAAAGAGCCGAACAACTTGCGCTAAAACTGGACGTAGGTGCTGTTGCTATAAACAAGTTCTTACAGTCCGATCCACGTATCCCTTTTGGAGGTATTAAACAATCTGGAATTGGTCGAGAACTTGGCGCTTTAGGAATATTAGAGTTTGTTAATACAAAAAGTGTGACGATAGTTTAATAAAAAAAAGAGATATAAGTTATTGGTTAATATGTTTGTATATCCAAAGTTATTCATTCTTTTTGAATATGAATATTTAAAAAGATGTTGTTTTCTTTGTACTTTTATTAGATAATCAATATTATTGTAGGAATAGAATCTGTGACAGTATTTCAGAGCAGTTATATACAAAACACTACACTATATGAAGCACTTATTGGAGATTTCCAAAATAGTGACAAAAAAGAAGGTTCGGAAAATAGAAATATTTGATGATAATTCTCTTCGTCAGAAAAACAGTAAGTTCAATGAGTTTTATGAAGCTATAATGGCTGGCAAATTCAGAACTGACATAGATGCAGCTAACTTTTTATACAGTTGTAATCCAACAGATGATAAATATCGCCAACTGAAATCTAGGTTTAAGAAACGTCTATTAAACACCTTATTCTTTTTAGATATTAACGTACCTTCTTCATCTAATTACAATAGAGCCTATTTTTCTTGTAATAAAGAATGGACATTGGTCAAAATATTATTGAGCAATAAGGCATACCACACCGCAGCTCATTTAGGACGACACATTCTAACTACAGCACTTAAATTCAAGTTTGCAGATGTTATTGTCAATTGTGCGCGTATACTTAGAGAGTATACGGTTATGATTGAGGATGAAAAGCTTTTTGAACAGTATGACCAATATTGTAAACAATACCAAAATATATTAGAGGCAGAGATTCGTTCAGAGGAGTTGTATCAGCGTGTAATAATGAATTATTACAAACCTGCATCAAAAGCTACTGATTTAACACAGAAAATAGGCATCTATTGTGATGCATTAGTTGGCTTAGCAGAGATGTATGAATCTCCTGTTGTTATATACAATAGATATATGGTTTGGGCTTATCGCTATGAGATGCTCAATGACTATGAAAATGTGCTAAAAACGTGTGAAGCTGCTGAGAAATATATTGACGATAATCCAAAATACTATAGAGAAGATAAGTTAGCAGAGATTGCTGTTAAGATATTATCTGCATTGCTACATCTCAACGATTATAAAAAGGGGAAGGAAGTTGCAGTACATTATACACAGCTATTTAAACTCAATGAGGTTTGGTATACACTAATGGAGTATCATTTCTTATTAGCCATGAAAGCTAATGACTATGGTGATGCTAGCCAAGTATTGGAAGAGGTGGTAGAGTCTAAAGGTTTTTCTGGTTTAGCCTCAGATGATGCCGAAAAATGGAAGGTGTTTGAGATGTATTTAGCTTATGCTAAATTAATAACAGAAGGAGAAGATTCGATCAAAACTCGCAAACGAAAACGTTTTAAACTCAAGCGATTCTTGGAAGAACCTATTCTGTATCCTAAAGGGCAAAGAATTTTTACTATTTTATTGGTAATAGGTCAGGTGTTATTCTTCTTAGAGCAAGATCGTTATGGAGAAGCTTTTGAGCGTGTGGAGCGCTTAAAAGGATATGCAAATAGGCAATTGAAAAAGGAAGAACACTTCCGAATGATTCAGTTTATACGCTTATTGCAACAATTAGCTAAAGCGCACTTTAATTATAAAAATATAGGTGTACACAAAAAATATCATGACCGTTTGTTAGAAACTCCTTTCAAATATAGAGGGTTGACTCATGAGATAGAAGTTTTGCCCTATGAGTATCTCTGGAATTTAATACTAGAACGAACACAAGAAGCTTAGAGTTATATATAAGCAAAAAGCGCATCTAAATTTAGATGCGCTTTTTTTATGTTTACTCTTCTTTATCTTTTACTTCAGGAGTTGTTGATTCGGAGTCTACCTTTATAGGTTCTTCCTTTTTTTCAACTCTTGATTCATCATCTTGTTGCTCAACTTTTGGTTCGTCCTGCTGCTCTTCTTTCTTTTCAACTACAGGCTGATGCTCTACAACAGGAGCTTCTTTTACTTCAGCTATAGGCTCTTCTTTCTTAGGAGCTTCCTCTGTTTTGGCAGGGCTTTCCTTTTTTGGTTCCTCTTTATTTGTTGGAGGAGGAGTTTGTTCTTTTTTCTGAGGTTTTCCACGTTTAACATCCTCTCTCTTTGGTCTCTCTCTCTTGTCTCTAGACTTATCTCTCGAAGACTTTGGGTTACTGTTTTTATTAGCTTCGTCAAATTCTTCTAGCGATATTTCCTTCAATGGATTAGAAGTCATATCCATATAACGATGGCGTTGTTTTACAGCATCAATAGCTAAAAACAAAGCTTGACGGAAAGAATCAGGTTGAGCGCTATTTTGTCCTACAATATTGTAAGCCGTTCCATGATCTGGAGAAGTGCGAATATGAGGTAAGCCAGCTGTATAGTTAATACCTCCACCAAAAGCTAATGTTTTGAATGCAACCAAACCTTGGTCATGGTACATAGCCAACACAGCATCAAAACCCTTATGACTGCTAGCACCAAAAAAACCATCAGCAGGGTAGGGGCCAAGAGCCAAAATACCTTTTTCTTTAGCAGCAGCTATAGCAGGTATAATTTCTGTTGTTTCCTCTTCGCCAAGAGCACCTTCATCACCAGCATGGGGATTAAGACCCAGCACAGCAATCTTAGGCTTATCTATACCAAAATCCATTTTGAGGGTATGGTGTAGAATATCTAATTTATCTAACACATTTTCTTTTGTAATATGACTTGCTACATCTTTTATAGGCACATGATTGCAAGCAAGACCAATACGTAAATCTTCATGAACCATTAGCATCAAGCTACGTTTTCCTCCAAAACGATCAGTTAAGTATTCTGTATGTCCAGGATATGGGAAGTTAACCAATTGCATAGATTTTTTATTGATTGGCGCAGTTACCAAAACATCAATATGCCCAGCCATAAGGTCTTCAGTTGCTTTCTCTAGGGAGATATGAGCATACTTACCACCTTCTTCTGTTATTTTACCCAGATTTATTCGAACATTATCCATCCAACAGTTCAGCACATTGACACTATCTGCAGAGGCCTGTTCTGCATTGCGGATACTATTGAGTGGAAGGTCTTTTATCTTGACAATATTCTTGTGATAAGAAACTACCTTAGACGACCCATATATAATAGGTGTACAAAAATCAAGAATTCCTTTATTGACAACTGTTTTTAGGACAACCTCTAGGCCTACGCCATTGATGTCTCCTACAGTTATACCTACTTTTATCTTTTTATTCATGTAATTTGTTCTTGCTTAATAATTTTTGAAAAAATTGAATAGCAAACGTACTCCAAAACCAGTACCTCCCTTAATTCTATAGCCGTCTTCTTGATGTTTGTAAGCTACACCAGCTATATCAAAATGTAACCAACTATAATCTGTGAAGTGTTCTAGAAACTTACCAGCAGTAGTTGCTCCAGCTCTAGCTCCCCCCAAATTTTTAATATCTGCAATATCTGACTTTAGTTGTTCCTTGTACTCTGCCCACAAAGGGAATTGAACAAGACGTTCATGTACTTCAAAACCACTATTTTCTATACTTGCCTTAATACTATCAGAAGCATTGCCCATATAGACAGCTGCTTGATCTCCTATAGCCGCCGCCGCAGACCCTGTAAGTGTAGCAAAATCTAGGACTAACTCTGGATCATACTGTTTAGCATAGTGTAAGGCATCTGCTAAGATCATTCTACCTTCAGCATCTGTATTCAGTACCTCTACAGTAGCACCACTATACATGTGTATAACATCTCCAGGTGCATAAGCATCACCACCAGGGCGATTATCCGTAGCTGGAACCAAACAAACAATATGTAAAGGCAGTTTTGCTTTTGCAATAGCATACATCGCACCAATTACAGTAGCAGCTCCACCCATGTCACATTTCATGAAATCCATAGAGTTTGCTGTTGGTTTCAAACTCAACCCGCCAGTATCATATACTACACCCTTACCTACCAATACTATAGGTTGACTGTTTTTAGCATCAGCAGGTTTCCACTCCAATATATTGAAAGTAGGGGGAACTATACTCCCTCTATTGACAGCTAATACTCCACCCATTCCCAATTCTTCAATCTTAGCTTTATCAAAAACCGTAACCTCAAAACCAGCCTCTTTGCCTAGTTTCTCTATCTCTAAGCTCATTTGAGGAGCTGTCAAGAAAGACTGAGGCTCGTTGACTAAATCACGACTTTTGCACACGGCATCGATCAATGCAGATAAGCCTTTTACATCGTTCTCACCCAAAGCCCCTCTATATATATTGAGCGTTTTGAATGAGGTAGCTTTAGTTTTGTCACTAAAGTACTTTAAAAATTGATAATTAGCTAGAGCTAATCCCTCTGCATAAGCTGCTACTACATCTAGTTTAGAGTAGTTTTGCAAGCTAGCCGTCTCCAATTTGTATTGTCTAAGCAATTGAATGCGAGCAGCACCAGCCATTCTAGCAGATTCTAGTTGCTTGTGAACAGTATCTTTGGAAGAAATAAATTCTATAATCATCAATCGATGTCTCCATACAAAAGTCAAAAAAGGCACCTTAGCCTCTGCTTTCGCATGCAAATAATCAAGTTCATCACTAGACAATAAATCATTAGCCCAAGCGAGATGTTCTCGGTCAGATAAGATGATTAAATTATCATGATCTGGAAAGTTATTAACTGTTTTTAGCTCTGTCATGCTTAAAAAAAAGTATTATTGCAGTAAGTTAGTAAGCTATACTAGAATATGTTTATAATTGCTTACTTAATAAGTAAAGTTTATTTTAAACAGACTCTTATATATAGTATAAAGTCTGCGAATATAATTAAAATTATTAAAATACCGACTAGGCAAATATGGTCAAACCCAAAAAATCGTACGGACAACACTTCTTAAAAGAGGAGTCAATTGCTCAACGCATTGCCCAAAGTTTAACACAAATGGACCTCTATCAAAATATTTTGGAGGTAGGACCAGGTATGGGAATGCTAACTAAATATCTGATGGAATATCCTGAGCATAGCCTAAAAGTAGTCGAAGCAGATACTGATATGGTTACTTATTTGACCGAGAATTATGCTGAGTTGACACCCAATATTATTAGCGCAGATTTTTTGAAAGTAAATTTGCATGAACACTTTGATGCTCCATTTGCACTAATAGGTAACTTCCCTTACAATATATCTTCTCAGATTTTATTCAAATTATTGGATTACAAAGAGCAGATTCCTGAGATGGTGGGTATGTTCCAAAAAGAAGTAGCTGAACGAGTAGCTGCTAAACCAAAAACTTCAGCTTATGGGATTTTGAGTGTGCTCTTACAAGCTTTTTATGAGACCAAATACCTTTTTACGGTAAAACCAGGTAGTTTTAATCCACCTCCTAAAGTAATGTCGGGAGTCATTCAACTAACTCGAAAAGAAAACTTTGAAGATTTAGGTTGTAATCCTAAGCTGTTTAAAAGTATAGTTAAGGCCTCTTTTGGTATGCGTCGTAAAATGTTACGCAACTCTTTGAAACCTTTTATCAAAAAAAACGTTATATTACAACACGATATTTTTAAAAAAAGACCACAAGACCTTACCGTTCAGGAATTTGTAGCTATAACTAACTTAGCTTAAAAGACCTCCCAACCAATAATTAAGACCATTTTTTTCATTTTTTGAGAAAAAATAGTCTTATTCTAACATTAGTTCGTTAAGTTTTTCTGAAAAATTAATAATTAGGAGGGTGTTGTTATTATAACCAACCTCACTAACTATTGATTATCAACTTTTAGAAGAACTTACTGCCATTTTAACTAGATAAAGTTAAAAATGCATGGACTATATCTAAAAGATAAAAATAGTTTAGTAGTTTTGTCCCACTATACTCATTAATAGGTGTATGAATAGTACATCTTTATTATTATTCGAGTTGGTAGGTCAGCATAAAGTTGTTTTTTTACTGTTAAAATCTGCTATATTTGCCCATTATTTGAATTGGGTTCAACAGCTTTTAATATGAAACAACGACCTAAAGCACTAATAACCGATGCTGTACATCCCTTATTGTTAGAGGGGTTAACAGCTGCTGGCTATAATTGCGATTACTTTCCCAAAACAACATTAGCTCAGGTCTTGGAAATCATAGAAGATTACCAAGGCATTGTAATCAATAGCAAAATCCTTGTAGATCGAGCTTTTTTAGAGAAAGCAAGCCAATTAAAATTTATTGGCAGGCTAGGTTCAGGCTTAGAGATCATAGATTTGGATTATGCCCAAAAGAAAGGTGTGCAAGTTCATCGTGCACCTGATGGCAATTGTGATGCTGTGGCAGAGCAAGCCATGGGAATGCTATTGGCTATGGCAATCAAACTAAAAACAGGAGATATCCAAGTTCGTCAGAAAATCTGGGAGCGTGAAGCTCAGAGAGGATGGGAACTAATGGGGAAGACTGTGGCTATACTAGGATTTGGATATACAGGAAGTGCTTTTGCACAGCGATTGCAAGGTTTTGGTGTTAATATATTGGTTTATGATAAGTACAAAACTAATTATGCACAATCCATACCTTATGTTACAGAGAGTAGTTTAGAGCAAATTTTTGAACAAACTGATATATTAAGTTTACATTTGCCCTTAACAGAAGAGACAATACAATATGTTAACATAGATTTTCTTAATAAATTCAAAAAATCTATTGTTTTAATAAATACAGCAAGAGGGGCTATAATCCCCACCAAAGACTTATTAGAGGCTTTAGATTCAAAAAAAGTTTTAGGCGCTTGCCTTGATGTTTTTGAGAATGAAAAGCCGAATACCTACACTGACGAAGAAGAAAAAGAATATAAAAACTTGTTTAGCCGAAATAATATACTGTGTTCTCCGCATGTCGCAGGATGGACAAAAGAGTCGAAAGAACGTTTGGCAAAGATATTACTCAACCGAATTTTGAATCAATAATCTTGGAATTGTCGGAATTTGATGATATTTTTGTTTGCTTTCTAAATTAACAACATGTTAACAGTGTTTTTTTGATCTATTATAAACAGCCAAAAAACGCTTATTTCCTTAATTTTTAAATGGTTTTATGGTTATGGTTCGTTACATTATCTTATTAACCTTACTGATGTGCAGTGCTCCAATCTTGTGGGCACAAACAACAGGCGGTTTGCAAGGGGCAATTTCCGATGGGGCTACAGGTGAGTCCATCCCTTTTGCAAACATTGTTATCCAAAAAGATGGAGCACAAATTGCAGGAACCACTACCGACTTTGACGGTAACTACAACTTCTCTAATGTTAACGCAGGTACCTACGATGTAGTAGTTACTTATGTAGGATATAGAGACCTGAAAATGACAGGTGTAGTACTAAAAGTTGGACAGGTAGTTCGTCTAGACTTGGAGTTTCCTGAAGAAGCTTCTGGTGTTAGTGCATTTGGTGAAGAAGCAGATATTCCAATTGTAATTGGATATCGAATTCCTCTTATAGAAGCGGATAACACAACTGGTGGACAGGTCATTGGATCTGAAGACATCAAAAAAATGGCTACTCGTAGTATTTCGAGTATCGCTGCAACTACTGCTGGTGTAAACCAAGCAGATGAAGGTGAGGCGCTTAACTCTAACGGTAGTCGTAGTTCTGGTAATGATTATTATGTTGATGGTGTGCGTGTTATCGGTAATTTTGGTATTCCAGAATCTGAAATCGATCAAGCACAAATTATTACGAGTGGTGTGCCTGCTGAGTTTGGTGATGCTACTGGTGCAATTATCAACATTATTACTAAAGGTCCTTCAGGAGAGTTTAAAGGATACTTCAATGGTGAAACTTCTCAGTTTCTGGATGCATTTGGAGCTAATCTTGTAGAGCTTGCCTTCTCAGGACCTATCATTGCAAAGCCTATTACCAACTCATTGGGTGATACACTCAAAAATGATGATGGAAAGGTTAAGAAGAAACCTATTTTAGGTTATCGTATTTTTGGACGTTACTTTACTACTAAAGACGATCGTCCTTCTGCTTTAGGTTCTTACAGACTTACAGACGATGCCATGAATAATATTCTTGAAAATCCTTTGACTTCTACAGGAACAGGGTTGGTATTAACTTCTGATTATCTAACAAGAGATGATTTAGTTGAAACTAAAATCCGTCCAAATGCAAGATCTTCTTATGCTATTGCAAATGGTAAGATAGAGTTGAAACCTTCTAAAGATTTCTTCTTTGTAGTTGGTGGTCAAGCACAGTTTAGTTGGGGGAATTCAGCTTCTACTGGAAACAGACTATTCAATTATCAATTCAATCCAAAATCTACAAGCAACACATGGCGTGTATCTGGTCGTTTCCGTCATAGTGTGAGTTCTACTACTCCTGGAGATGATGATGAAGAAGAAGATGAAACAGATTCTCTTCGTTTGCAACCAGTATTCCAAAACTTTAGTTATGAGCTTCAAGGAGATTATACCGAAACTAATGGTTTCTCTCAAGATCCTCGTTACCAAGATCGTTTGTGGGAATATGGTTATGTAGGTAGATTCGATAGAAGTCGTAGACCTGTTGTATCTGTAGTTGATACTTCATGGGTACTGAATACAGGAGGAGATACACTTGGTTTTAATACTGAAGCTGGACATAGTGCTTTCTTTAATACTTTTGATGGTTATGAAGGAAATACAGAAATTAATCCAGGTTTAGCAGCTTATAACAAAGATATTACAGTGATTCCATCAAGTGCTTTTAATAATGGTGGTGCTGCAAACATTGATTTCTCCCAACCTAACTTAGCCTTCAATTTGCTTCAAATGGAAGTAATTAATGGTGCATTTAATGTAAATGGCCGTACAAGTGTATTTGGGTTATTTAATGGAGCACATATTAATGGTGCTGGATATGGAAGAAGCAACTCTAGACAAATTAGAGCAAATGTTCGTGCAAACTTTGATTTAGTAATGAATCAACGTTCTGGTAATCCTATTCGCCATGCTATTCAGTTAGGTGGTGTTTATGAGCAACGTATCGATCGTTCTTACTCTATTAGTCCATTTAGTTTATGGCAATTGGCTGACCAAAAAGCTAATTCTCATATCTCTAATGCTGCTGATCGTAGCGCAGAATCTGTTGGAACTTTTTATGATGAACAAACAGAGCAGTACTACGATTTATATCCTAACCTAATTCGTGATGATGAAGAAGGAAACCCAGTAGCGCCTTCTGTATTTGGAAAACGTTTCCGTGAAAGTTTACGTGAAAAATATGGAGATGAAGGTCATACTGATGCAGATTGGGTAAATGTACATGCGTACAATCCAGAAGATATGGATATTGCAATGTTTGAACCTACTACTCTAGTAGGAGGTCGTACCGCAGTATCTTCTTACTATGGATATGATTACTTAGGAAACCCAATTGGGGCTAATGTTCAGTTTAATGACTTTTTTACACAAACTGATGCTGAGGGTCTAAAAACTCGTCCTGTAGCACCTAATAAGCCTATCTATGTAGCGGGGTACTTACAAGATAAGTTTACTTATAAAGATATGATCTTCCGTTTTGGTGTACGTTTCGATAGTTACGATGCAAATACTAAGGTATTGAAAGATCCTTACTCTTTAGTAGGATACTATAATGCTTCTGAGTTTGAAAGTGGTGGTTCTGAATACTCTTCAGGGACTTCTTCAGATTATACTCGTCCTAGCAATATTGGAGATGACTTTGCAGTTTATGTAAACGCAAATAGCAAAGATGCAAGTGTATCTGGATATAGAGATGGTGAACAATGGTATGATGAAAAAGGACTTCCTGTAAATAACGCTAATGAGTTAGGTTCTACTATCGTTCCTGCTTTACGTGGATTTACAAGTTCTGAAATAGACTTAAAAGGTGAGAATTACGATCCTAATTTAGCGTTCCGCGATTACAAACCTACATTGGTAGTAATGCCTCGTATCTCATTCTCTTTCCCTATTTCTGACGAAGCTAACTTTTATGCTAATTACGATGTATTAGCTATGCGTCCACCATCTGGAGCATTTGCTACACCTCTTACTTATTTCAATTTTGTTGAGAATGTTGCGAATAGCTCATACATTGGTAATCCAAACTTGAAATCTCAGCGTACAATTAACTACGAAGTTGGTTTCCAACAAAAATTGACAGACTTCTCGAAGGTTAAAGTATCTATGCTTTATAGAGAAGAAAGAGATTTGATTCAAACAAAACAATTCTTCTTAGCTTATCCTATCACTTACCAATCATTTGGTAATGATGATTTCTCTACAGCTAAATCTTTCAAAGTAGAGTATGACATGCGTGAGAACAACAACTTACGTATATTGGCTAACTATACATTGCAATTTGCAGAAGGTACTGGATCTAGTCCTACTTCTTCTGCTGGTGTAGCTGCTGAAGAGTTGAAATATATCTTCCCATTAAGCTTTGACCAACGTCACACATTTTACTTGATGGCAGATTATCGTTACAAAAGTGGAGATAAATACAATGGTCCTAAGATAGGAAAAGTTGATTTATTAGAGAATACAGGACTTAATCTTGCATTCAATGTATCTTCTGGACGACCTTTTACTGCTAAGCAAGTTCCTGGTGGTATTGGCACTTCTTTCCCTAACAGACTTACAGAGGGAAGTATTAATGGTGCTCGTATGCCTTGGAATTTCCGTATGGACTTAAAATTAGATAGAGATATTACTATTGGTAAAAAATCTAAGCATCCTGTTTACTTGAATGTGTATCTACGTATTCAAAATATCTTAAATACTAGGAATGTTCTTAATGTTTATCCTGTAACAGGTTCACCAACAGATGATGGATTCTTGACTATCCAAGGTAGTCCTGGTCCTGGTTTTGCTTCTTCTCAAGCAGATTCATATGAGCTATTGTATGACTTGAGAATGGTAAACCCTTATAACATCTCTCGTCCTAGACGTATATTTATTGGCTTAACATGTCAATTCTAGAAAACAGATACTGTAACTTCTATAGTACTATAGAAGTTGCATGTTTTAGTTAATCTTGAAATAGAAAAAAAGGAAGATGAATAAACTGAAATATATATGGTTTATTGCTTTAGTTTTATCAACAGTGACCTCTACTCAAGCTAGAGAGTTTGTTGGAGATAAAAATAAACCTAAACCAAAGAAAAAAGGTTCGTATAGAGCGGCTTGTATTGAGTCTAAAGCTTTTACCGAACTTAGTGTTAACAATGTTCGTGCACGTTTGCGAGCAGGTGGTGATATGTGGTGGGATGGTGCTGGTACTGCTCAGTATATTGTACCTAATGTAGATCCTGCTTCTGGAGAACCTGAAGTTTCTTCATTATTTGCAGGAGCAATATGGTTAGGAGCTTATGATGATGGGGGTAACCTTATCTTAGCTGCTCAAACATACCGTAGTTCTGGTAATGATTATTGGACAGGACCATTAGATCCTACTACAGGTACAGTTGATAAGTCAGACTGTGAATTGTGGGATAGACATTTTACTGTGAATGGTGATGATATTACTACTCTTCGTGGTGATCTTTTAGAAGATGGTAAAGTTGATCAGAAACCTGCTAAAGAGCTATTAAGTTGGCCTGCTAGAGGAAATCCTCACTTTGCTGGTATTTTTGGTTGGGAATTACCTAATCAAGATTTAGCCCCATTTATCGATTATAATGGTGATGGTATCTATGACCCATGGGATGGTGATCATCCTGTGATCGAAGTAGGTCCTAAAGATAGATTTTCTGAGCCTTGTGGTAAAGATTATGTAGCACCAGTATATGCTGATCAAATGACTTGGTGGGTTTATAATGATAATGGTGATATTCACGGTCAGTCTAGTGGAGAGCCTATGAAAATGGAGGTTCAAGTAACAGCTTTTGGTTACCGTAGTACCAATGCCATCAATAATATGACTTTCTATCGCTACAAATTGTTGAATAGAAATGCATTGACATTGACAGATACTTATTTCTCTTTGTGGTCTGATCCAGATTTAGGTTGTTCTAGTGATGACTTTATCGGTTGTGATACTATTACAGGAATGGGTTATGTATATAATCAAGATGCGGTAGATGATAATCCTTGTGGTCTTTCTGGAGGAAATGGATATGGTGCTGATATACCTGCTTTAGGGGTAGATTATTTTAGAGGGCCTATCGATTCAGCTGGTAACCAAATTGGATTATCTAGTTTCCAATATCATGAAAATAACTCTTCTCCAACAGGAGATCCAACTAGTGCGATTGGTTATTATCGTTTGATTTCTGGGCTTTGGCCTGATGGAACAGCTATCTCTTATGGAAAAACAGGTTATGATGTAAGTAATTCTACTAAAACACCATATGTGTTTCCATCATTCCCTAATGATCAAACTGCTGGAGCTTGGTCTATGTGTAGTGATGCACTAGGAGCTGGTGACCGTAGATTCTTGCACACATCAGGACCTTTTGTTTTGAAACCAGGTGCAACCAATGAAATGATCTCAGGAGTAGTTTGGGTACCTGAAATTCCAGATTATCCATGTCCTAGTCTTAAACAATTGGTAGAAGCAGATCAATTAGCTCAAAACCTTTTTGACAACTGTTTCAAAATAACAGATGGACCTGATGCACCTTATATTGATGTGGTAGAATTAGAAAATGAACTAATTCTTAATCTTGGATATACTGCTGCTCAAAATAACTTCCGTTTAGGATATGAAGAGTCCCCAGGCGAGCTAAGAGAATATGCTCCTGCAGATACTACTTACAACTTCCAAGGATACAAAGTATATCAAGTAGAAGATCCTAATATCTCTGTAACTGACTTAGAAGATGAAGAAAAAGCTAGACTTATCTATCAATGTGATGTTAAGGATAGTGTAGGAACTATTATCAACTGGTCAAACTTTGAGGATGAATCTATTAATGTATCGATTCCAGAGGTAATGGTAGAAGGCGAAAATAAAGGCTTGAAACATACCTTCCGTATCTTAGAAGATCAGTTTGCTGCTGGCGAAAAAGATTTAGTTAACCATAAGCCTTACTATTTCTGTGTGGTTGCTTATGCACACAACGAATATAAAGCTTTTGACCCAACTGCGGATGCTTCTGTAGCAGGACAGGCTAAACCTTATTTACAAGGACGTCGAAACTTTAGAATTTATACAGGTATTCCTCGCAAAACAGATCCTGAATATAGTGGTTTAGTAACTAACGCTACTTATGGTGACCAACCTGGCATTAGCCGTTTGGATGGTCGTGGTACTGGTGGTGGAAATTTCCTAGAAATTGCTAATCGTGAAGAAGTAGAAG
>JAAEPD010000681.1 GCA_024222455.1 Aureispira sp. | reverse complement strand
GTCATCCAGTCTCAGCTTTGTGAGTAGTTGCCGCCCTCGAAAGGCCTTTCCTCTGAGGTATGGCTGTAGTTGTAATGTGGGCCTGGCCATATCGTAGCTCGCCCATAGGCTAGGCTGTAGTTGTAGTCGTGTAGCCCAATTCTTTTGCGACTCTCAGTACAATTATTGATTCATTTAAAATGTTTTATTAAATAGGCCTTATTTTAACCTTAAATGCCACTGAAAAAGTGCACTGATTTACTTATAAAAAAGAACGGGGAAAACACTTTTCACTACCGCATCCAAAAACCATACTAATAAAATAAAACAACAGAACAGCAACTGTGTCTGGTTTTTCTCTGCCGCCCCTTATAGATTCATTCATCGTAGAATAACAATACTATTCACAGGTAGGTCATTTTCTCTATCTATCTATCTATCTATCTATCTATCTATCTACCAATTTATGCAAACTTCAACAAGCTGAAGGTTATTGCATATAATAAAAATGAAAAAAGAGAAAAATAAAGGAAATAAGATAATGTACCCCTCTGAGTAGGAAATTGTTGACAGGGAATGCAGCACATCCATTTCTATTTAGTCGTGTATGGCAATGTTTGGTCGATCCATTTGGAGGTTATTCACAACATTTCAAAAGTTGTTCCTGGAATTGGTCACAATTTAAACAATT
>JAAEPD010000680.1 GCA_024222455.1 Aureispira sp. | reverse complement strand
TACTAGGACTGTGCAAACATCGAGGGTTTAGTATATAGAATAGGACAAGCCATATATAATGACTTGTCCTATTTTTATGTTTTTAGACATCTTGAAATCCCGATAAAAACTACATTTTTAAAAATTCGGGATGACTTATGTTATACTTTATAATAAGTTATTAGATGTCTTATCTATTGAATCTTGGCTAAGGTATCTACCAAAAATCCCCAAAACTTCTGTACCGAACTAATTTGAACTTTCTCATCAGGAGAGTGTGCTCCACGAATGTTAGGGCCAAAAGAAATCATTTCCATCTCAGGGTAGTTGGTACCCAATATTCCACATTCTAGTCCTGCATGACAAGCATTGACATTAGCTCCCTGCTCAAAGCGTTGTTCATATAACTCACTCATCAATTTTACAAGAGAAGAAGTTGGTTTTGGTGTCCAACCAGGATAAGAACCACTAAAGTTAACCTCAGCTCCTGTAAGCTCCATAGCAGATTGTATGGCTTGGGCTTCATCCATTTTTTCGCTATCTACCGAACTACGTGTTAGGCAAAGTACCTTAAACTCTCCATTGTTTACCAATACACGAGCCACATTATTAGATGTTTGCACCAAATCTTTGATATCTGGACTCATGCGATATATCCCATTAGGACAAGCATATACAGCACGCAAAAAGCTAGTTTGGAATTCTGAACTCATCAGCGAAACTGAGCTGTCTTGTTTCTCTGCGACTACAACCAAGTCTGCATCTGTTGTTTTATGTTCTGCTTGAATAGCAGCCTCAAACTCTTTTACAAACTGTTCAAAATCGTTCACTTTAGCACTGTCTACGGCTACTATAGCAAAAGATTCTCTAGGAATAGCATTGCGCAAACCTCCTCCATCTATACCAGCAACTCTTATATTGAGCTGTTTGGTAGCCATAAATAGAAATCTATTCATTAGTTTATTGGCGTTGCCACGACCTAAGTAAATATCCATACCTGAATGCCCTCCAGTTAGGCCTTTTATAGAGATTTTGTACGTCTGTAAACCCTCAGGACAAGCCTCTTGAGTATAGCTTCCTGTTGCGGTTACATCTATACCTCCAGCACAACCAATGGTTAGTTCGTCATCATCTTCTGTATCTAGATTGAGCATGTATTTAGCTTCTAATAAACCACCTTTTAATTCCAAAGCTCCAGTCATACCTGTTTCTTCATCTATTGTGAATAGAGCTTCTAATGCAGGGTGAGGAATATCTGTTGAAGTTAATAAAGCCATAATAGCTGCCACTCCAATACCATTGTCAGCACCTAGTGTAGTTCCATCAGCCTTGACCCAATCGCCTTCTACCAACATTTTGATACCTTCAGTGTCAAAATCAAAATCAGTATCAGTATTTTTTTGATGAACCATGTCCAAATGGCTCTGTAATGCTACTGTAGGGCGACTTTCTAGGCCACTGGTTGCAGGTTTTTTTATAATAACATTACCAACTTCATCTACATAAGTATCTAGAGATAGATTTTCTCCAAATGCTTTCATAAACGCAATGACTCTTTCTTCTTTTTTTGAAGGGCGAGGAACTTCATTAAGATCAGTAAAATGATTCCAAAGTGCCTTTGGTGCTAGGTTTCTAACTTCCTGACTCATAGTTGTATTTTTAGTTTAAATTTCCTTTTTGAATTAGAATTGCAAGATAATATTTTTCTTGATTTATTGTTCTGTAGAGCATCTGTTCCATTCTTATTTGGGGATAAATGAGCGTAGATCAAGAATATAGCGAGAAGGATATTGCTACAAAACTAAGAATCATTTTCTTATCTCTAATAGAATCCGTATCTTTGTGCTCAACTTAGAATAAATACCAAGTTGACAGCATTATGAATTTACCAAATTCTTTATCACTGTTTCGGATTGTATTAGGCTTTATAGTGCCTGTTATGATGATTACAGATGATTTGTGGTTGCGTATATGGGCTGCTATTCTGTTTGCGATTGCTGCATTTACAGATTGGTTTGATGGCTGGTATGCACGACGCTACAACCTAGTTACTAAATTAGGGAAGGTCTTGGATCCTATAGCCGATAAGATTATTGTGTTAGGGTCCTTTATAGTTCTTTCTTCAGCCACTACTATCGGTATGTATTCGATTTGGTGGGTTATCCCTATTTTGGTACGTGAGGTAGGAATTACAGTTTATCGCTTAGCATTTTTGCTAAAAGAAAAACCATTGGTTGTTCCAGCTACTTGGTCAGGAAAAGCAAAGACAGTGACACAGATGGTTACTTTGCCTTTTGCCTATTTCTGCTTTATGTTAGATTATTATCCAGAAGGTGATCCAATTGGTAAACCTATTGTTTTATATTGGATAATGTATTTTATGCTCATTGCATCAGTGGTTTTTACCCTGTTTTCTGGGTATCGCTTTTTTGAAAAGAATTGGAAAAACGTATAGTTATCTTGTTTGTAGATATATATGATATATACAAGTAGTTTAAATAAAGTATTGGAGTATAATGACAAAAGTAGCCAATAAAGAATCTTTAGGGAAAACTAAATATGCTGAATACATCCGTGATGTCACAGCATTGGGCAACCCTTTTATTCTATTGTTAGTTACATTTGTATTGATAGGTACACATCAGCATTTTTGGCAGTTGTTGGCTATTATGGTTGTAGGTTTTTTGATAAACGAAGTTTTGTGTTCTGGTATTAAATACCTGTGGCACAAACCTAGACCAAATGGACAGCAATTTGAGAATGCTTTGGAGAAAATAGATGCAGGAAGTTTTCCTAGTATTCATGCAGCTCGTATTTCTTTTGTGTATTTAACATTAGGTTATATACAATATCAATTGGATGCTTGGTATTATCTTCCTATATTTGCACTCGTTATTATTTTAGTAGGCTATTCTAGAGTGTTTTTACACAAACATTTCCCTTTGGATGTGGCTGCCGGATATACTTTTGGCAGTGTAATGTTCGGAATAGTTAGCTTGATAATACCTTAAATTAAATGAATTTCACCCCAGTGGACTCTCTTTTTGTATAAGTAGAATACTACTACTTGTTCATTTTTAAGAGGTTATGTAGTGATTTTAGTCATGTTGAACAAAAAATAAGTTTCTTTTTACTTGTTTATATGAAAAAAATTACGACATTTGCCTCGCTTTTAAGCAAAATACTTTTATCAACCAAAAAATCATTACAAAGAGGATGAGAAAAGCTGATCTTGTAGCTCGCATTGCGGAGAAAACAGAAATTCCAAAGGTAGACGTTTTGATAACTTTAGAAGAGTTCTTCAAACAAGTGAAAGAAAGCATCGCAGATGGTGAAAATGTTTATGTTCGCGGTTTTGGTAGCTTTGTAGCTAAGAAACGTGCTCGCAAAATTGGTCGCAATATTAAGAAAAATAAAGCGATTGAAATTCCAGCACATTACATACCGGCTTTCAAGCCTGCTAAAATCTTTGTAGAGAAAGTAAAAGACAACTTAGTAGTAGAAGCAGAAGCTGCTAAATAACACAACACAACTTATAGACTTAAGTTAAGCTTAAAAATTAATGCTTACTAATAAGCAACAATTATGCAAAAAAGCACTACACTTCAGATTGCATTGATAAGTGGCTCTGTGTTACTTCTAGTTATCATGTATGCCTTTGGGCGCACAGTACCTCTTGAGAAAAAAGGGGAAGAAGAAGCTACAGAACAACAAATGACAGAAGAAGTTTTACTGTCTGAAGCTAGAAACTCTCTAGATTCAGCTAAAATAGCATGGTTGTCTGAACTTGATAAGCAAAAATCACAAGCCACTACTTTAGAAGAGGAAGGGCAAGTGCTTAAATTAATTTCCAAAACTTGGAACGAGTGGGGCAATTTTGCGGCTGGAGCTGTATATGCAGCAGAAGTAGCAAAGTTATTACCTTCGGCCGAATCTTGGTCTATAACAGGAACAACGTACGGAATAGCTTTTCAACGCAACGAAGATGTAGTTCTTAAAAAATTTGTTGCTCGAAAAGCTATTCACGCTTTTGAACAAGCGGCCTCAATGGAGCCTGATACACTACAGCACCATATTAATGAGGCATTGATGCACGTAGAATTGAGTAGTATTGATGCAACTGTTGGGCCAATGATTGGCATTCAAAAGTTGCTTAGCTTAGATAAAAAATTTCCTGATAACATTACTATTAGTATGGTGTTAGGACGTTTATCATTGATGAGATCAGGAGATGTGAAGAAAGCAATTAAACGATTTGAGAAGGTGATAACAATCGCTGATGCTCAACAAAATCGAGAAGATTTGCTAGAAGCGCACTTCTTATTGGTAGAATGTTACAAACAACTTAATAATTCTGAAAAAGTTTTGTATCATTACAATCAATGTATTGTATTGACTGAGTCAGATAAGCCTATGCAGGATGATTTGATCAATGCTAAAAATGAATTTGAACAAAAAAATAATTAATAACTAAATAAAACCAGGAGCTTATGCCTTGTGGAAAGAAAAGAAAAAGACATAAAATCGCTACACATAAACGTAAGAAAAGACTTCGTAAGAATCGTCATAAGAAGAAGAAGAAGTAACCTATAAATAATAGTTTCTTCTGAATCTAAATCTCTTAGGAGAAGCTAAGCTTTTCCTAAGAGACTTTTGTATTTTTATTAGTCTAGCTAAGAACTAGGCTAACTGTATTTTCTATATTCCTTCTATATCCTCCTTTACTTAATTCAAACTCGTTTGAATGACCAACTGCTTCTATGTTATAGAAGAGCTTGTCCTTCCTATGTTTTATATCTACAATAGATAGGATCTACGGTCAAGATAATGATGCTAGAAAATTAATTATAAAAAACTATAGAGAGTATTACTTTTCTTAGAAGAGATATACTCTAAAAAAGATGAATTAAGTTTGGAAAAAGAACTAATCATCAATTCTACCCAAAAAGAAATACAAATAGCACTTCTAGAAAATAAGAAGTTGGTAGAGTTGCATAATCAAAAGTCTAAAAGTACTCTTGCTGTTGGTGATATTTATCTAGGTAAAGTGACTAAACTACTACCTGGACTGAATGCTGCATTCGTTAATATTGGGTACAAGAAAAAAGATGCCTTTTTGCATTATACAGACTTAGGCCCCAAATTGAGGTCTTTGCTCAAGTATACTGAAGGGGCTATCAATGGAGGTATTCCTACTCATCTACTTAAAGATTTTAAGATAGAGAGTGATATAATGAAAAAAGGTAAGATAAACGAAGTGCTTACCAAAGGTCAAAAAGTACTTGTACAGGTGTTGAAAGAACCTATTTCTACAAAAGGTCCTAGACTCTGTTGTGAGATTACATTGCCAGGACGTTACCTAGTCTTGACGCCTTTCTCTAATGTAATAGCTGTTTCTAAAAAAATTACAAGCGAAGAAGAACGTGTTCGTTTACGCAGATTGGTAGAAAGTATACGCCCTCAAAATTTTGGGTTTATTGTACGTACAGCTGCTGAAGGAAAACGTGTTGCTGAGTTGCATGATGATATTAGCAACTTGATCAGTAAATGGGAAGAAATTCACAAGCAGCTGCATCAAGCTAATGCACCTATCAAATGTCTGAGTGAGCTAAATAAGACAAAGAGTATTATTCGTGATTTTTGGAATGATAGATTCACAAGAGTAGTTGTTAACAACAAAAGTATATATACAGAAGTTATTGCTGAACTGGAAAAGGTAGCTCCTCAAAAAAAGGACATTGTTAAGTTTTATAATGGAAACAAACCTATTTTAGATCAGTATGGAATAACTAAGCAGATAAAAGCCTCTTTTGGCAAAACTGCAACTATGGCAAGTGGTGCTTATCTAGTGATAGAGCATACTGAAGCCATGCATGTGGTTGATGTGAATAGTGGTCATAAGATGAATAGTAATGACCAAGAACAAAATGCATTTAGGGTAAATTTAGAGTCTGCAGAGGAAATTGCTAGACAACTTCGTTTACGAGACATTGGTGGAATTATTATTGTCGATTTTATAGATATGCGTAAGCAAGAGAATCGATCTAGGCTTTATCAAGACATGAAAAAATTCATGGAAAATGATAATGCTAAACATACTATACTTCCATTAAGTAAGTTTGGTCTAATGCAGATAACTCGTGAGCGTGTACGACCTGCAGTCAATATCTCCACAACTGAGGTTTGTCCTGTTTGTGACGGTACGGGTAAGGTCAATGCATCTATATTACTTATGGATGATATCAAGCGTGATTTAGAGTTTGTTATTAAGTCTCAGCGACCTAAAAAACTATCTCTTACTGTGCATCCTTTTGTCTATGCTTATCTAACTAAAGGTATGATGAGTATACAGGTGAAATGGTGGAGAGAATACAAGAAATGGATTAAAATTAAGCCTGATACAAGTTATCATATGCTTAAATATAAGTTCTTCAATGATAATAATGATGAAATTAGATTCACTTAGAACTAGAAAAATAGGAATAGGCAATTGCTTATTCCTATTTTTTTTTGGGTTTAGTGATATGTGGGGTTTTGAGGTAAAAGGGCTCAAAATAAGCTAGATCTTCGAAGACTTTTTCTTGAAAGAGCTGTTCTGCTAAATAAGGAAGATGTCGAGCCGATACTTGCTGAATAGGACTGAAAGTAACCTTAGGGTTGTCTCCAATCAACGTACTATATTTAGCAGCACCATCTCCTGATATATATAGATGTTCTATATCCATTTTCTCTAATAAATCTAGAAAGCTATTTTCATTTACTGTACAAAAATAAGGTTCTTGCACAGTCTGATTTTTAGAATTGAACACAGCAGCATAAACATCCATTCTACGTGCATCAATTAAGCTAATAAATGCAGATTTCTCTACTTTATAATGTTGCTGACTAACCCAAGCTAGAGATTGAAGAGTATCTACCGCTAGAAGTGGCTTATTGAGAGCATAGCAAATTCCTTTAGCTGTAGATGTTCCTATCCGTAAACCTGTATATGACCCAGGGCCTTTGCTAATCGCAATAGCATCCACTTCCTCCCATCCAATATTGGCAGTATCCAAAACAGACTGAATGAATTGAGTAATTAGCTCAGCATGCCCATTTGGATTATGATCTTCTCGAACTATCCAAGGCCAGCCATTTTTGCTTAAGCAAACAGAACAACTTTTGGAAGTCGTTTCTAGATTTAGAATAATAGCCATAATATTACTTTATAGTAAAGGGAACATAAGTTGCTAAACGATAAAATTCTCTACCATATCCTCCAATGGACTCATCAACAAAGTTATATCCAGCAGAAAATCGAAGAAATATACCATTATTGAAAGAAGCTTTGATATAGCCCCCTAGCATATAATACAATCCTTGAAATTCGCCTCCTGTTACTCTTGTTTGAATGAAATGCTCGTAGTGAACACCTAAAGAGATATTCTTATGTACAAAAACACCAGGGTATGCCCAAGTTAGCCAAAAATCAGTAGTAACAGGGCCTTCTTTTCGGATAGACTTATAATAACCATTAAAAAATTCTAGTTCAAACCGATCTCCAAAGTAAAAGAGTTCAATATTAGGAACAATGCCTTCTGCAATAGCACTTCTTTCGCCTCCAGATAGTAATTTTCCGTGTGTAACTCCTATAGATGGATTAAATAAAACCTTACCATCAGCCCAAAACCACTGAGCGCCAATACCTGTTTCTAGCCAACCATCAGTACCCCCTAAGTTTATACTTCCATAGGCAGGGTTTGTCCAATATATTCCATAAAAAGAGAAACTAAAGTTCTTTTTTACACCGATACTTCCAAAGATCTCAGGGTAGAACCCAAAAGTATTATCATAAACCAAATCAACAGCTACAGAAGAAGGTGGTTTTTCGTCTTCTTGAGCTTGAATATGTCCAATCAATAGCAATAAAGCAAGTGTAGTAAGTAATTTGTACATAGTATTTGTCAATTAATATGGGTTAGGTAATTATAGGTCAATTAACAGATATCCAATATACAAAACTATCTAAGAAGATGGTATTTTTAGGTAGAAACAGCTATGAGTTCAACACAAAAAAAGAGGTCACCAATTTGGTGACCTCTTCTTATTTTGGATAAAGAATACTTTAGTCAGAGACTATTTCTCTTTATTTTCTTCATCTTTCTTAGCAATCTGCTCTTTCAATTGAGAGAAAACGTTTAAGTCACCCAAAGTAGATGTTTCGATCTTACCTTGTTGTTTTTTCATTTCCTCACGAGCTTGACTCTTTTCGTTACGTTTAGCTTGCTTCTCTTTGTTTTCCTCATCTTTCTTAGCGTCAGAGAAGAAACGAGTGTGAGAAACCAAGATACGCTTATCGTCACGGTTGAATTCTAATACTTTGAACATTAGTTGCTCATCAACTTCTGCCAAAGAACCATCTTCTTTCTTGATATGACGGATAGGAGCGAATGCTTCTAAACCATAAGGCAACAATACAATTGCTCCACGGTCATCACGACGCAAGATAGTAGCTTCGTGAGCTGAACCGATAGGGAATACATTTTCGAAAGTATCCCATGGATTTTCTTCCAATTGTTTGTGTCCTAAAGAAAGTTTGCGGCTACCTTTGTCGATATCTAAGATAACGATAGGTAAATCATCTCCAACTTTAGTAAACTCAGCAGGGTGAGCAAAACGTTTAGTCCAAGATAGATCAGAGATATGAATCATACCACCAATACCTTCTTCCAATTCGATGAATACTCCATAAGGCGTAAGGTTCTTAACCTCACCGCTATGACGGCTGTCTTTTGGATATTTTTCTTCGATTTTAGACCAAGGATCTTCAGAAAGTTGTTTCAGACTCAATGACATCTTACGCTCTTCACGGTCGATAGTAACGATTTTAGCATCGTACAATGTACCTTCTTTGAAGAATTCGCGAGAGTTGATAGGCTGACTGCTCCAAGATACCTCAGAAACGTGAATCAAACCTTCTACACCTGGAGTGATTTCTAAGAATGCACCATAATCTTCGATGTTAACAATCTTACCTTTCACTATAGAACCTGGTTGAATTTCTTCAGCTAGGATATCCCATGGATGAGGTTGCAATTGTTTAAGACCTAAAGAGATACGTTTCTTATCATCGTTAAAGTCAAGAACTACTACGTTCAATTTCTGACCATTCTCCAAGATGTCACTTGGATGTTTGATACGGCCCCAAGAAATATCAGTAATGTATAATAAACCATCAACACCACCAAGATCCAAGAATGCACCAAAGTCTGTGATATTCTTAACAGTACCTTCCAATACTTGTCCTTTCTCAAGCTTAGCAATGATTTCTTGGCGTTGAGCTTCCAAATCACTTTCAATAAGAGCTTTATGAGAAACAACAGCATTTTTGATGGTTTCATTAATTTTAACCACCTTGAAGTCCATTGTATTACCTACATATGCATCATAATCAACGATAGGCTTAATGTCAATTTGAGAACCAGGTAAGAATGTTTCTAAACCATGGATATCAACGATAAGACCACCTTTTGTTTTACTAACTACAGTACCTGAAAGTACATTACCATCAGTGTAAGCATTAGCGATAGTTTCCCATGCACGCAACAATTTAGCTTTGCGACGAGAAAGAACCAATTGACCACGTTTGTCTTCTTGGTTTTCTACATATACTTCTACCTGATCACCAGCCTTAAGGTCTGGAATATCACGGAATTCAGATGTAGATACTAAACCATCAGATTTGTAGTTCAAATCCAATACTACATCACTATCTGTGATAGTTACAACAGTAGCAGTTACGATTTCAAATTCTTTCAATGAGTTTAATGTCTCATTATACACTTCTGTATAATGTCCAATTTCACTGTCAGTATAGTTCAAAGAACCTTTTTTTCCACGTCCCCAATCAAAATCATCATGAGCAGTTGCTGGTTCAGTAGCTTCAACAGTAGCTTCTATTACTGTTTCTTCAGGAGTGTTTTTCACTTCCTCTTCTTTGTTGTTTTCTAGATTATCCAAAGGATTATCTTGTTTTTAAAGCAATGATAAAAAAGAGTTTATGCTATAGAACTCATCAATAAATCATCACAAGGTGAATAAATATATTTAAAAATACTCTTATTGGGAAGTATAGCCTTCCTCTAAAAGTGGTGCAAAGATAGGGTTTAACTGGCAGTTTGCCAAATATTTATAACCTTTTTAGGCTATGGCTAATCGCAATTTTAGAATAAAAATGGAGAACGCTACTTTTTGTACTAAAATATCCCTTTACTAAAGAGCCTAAATAGCTGATTAATAAAGGGATATTCTATTATGTTAATCCTAGTTGTAGAGGATCTTATTTTTCAAAAACTTCGATAGATTTTTGACGAACAACCAAGTCTGTAAATTTACCTTTGTAGCGAGTTGCTTTTACTAAGTGATTGTCAATCCAGTGGTAGTTTCCTCCACGTGGTTTGCCCATTAGCAAGCCATGATACTTGAATCCATGCTTATCTAACCAAGCAGTTGTTACTTCACGATGCGCTTCTGTGCGAGAAGTGAAATAAGTAATAATATGCCCTTCGTCATACCACTTGTTAGTGATTTCTAAAGCATCTGGAAAAGGCTCACAAGTAACCATACGCTCAGGTTCCTCATTTGGGACATCTTCCGTAATAGTACCATCAATGTCTATAAGATAGTTTTTAACATCAGATGGAAGTTGAGGGCTTATTGCATTGCCATCTTTGTCAAATGTTTCTTCTAAATTAGCCATAATTTTAGTTGAATTTTGGTGAACTAATATTCTAAATATAGTGGGTGATTTACACTGTATTTTGATTGCCTTGATTTTTTAATCAAGCTCCATTCAAAAAATGGAATCACAAAGGTAGTAATATATTTGCGAAAATTTCGCTTTCAAAGAAAAGATTGTGGGAATATAGGACTATGTAATAGACCAAAAAGAGCATAAAAAAAGCCAAGCTCGATATTTAAATCAAGCTTGACTTTCAGTTTATTAGTTTAGCCAAATAGTTTTTAGCTATTCATAGAAGCAAAAAACTCATCGTTGCTCTTCGTGCCTCTTAGGTGATTGCGCAAGAACATCATTGCTTCATCTGTTTTCATATCTGCTAAGTGGTTACGAAGTATCCACATTCTGTTCACTGTGTTTTCATCGTGTAATAATTCATCACGACGTGTACTAGATTTTGTAAGATCGATAGCAGGATAAACACGTTTGTTAGCCAAACGGCGATCCAACTGAAGTTCCATATTACCAGTACCTTTAAATTCTTCAAAGATCACTTCATCCATTTTAGAACCAGTGTCAATTAAGGCAGTAGCTAAGATGGTTAAAGAACCTCCAAACTCAATATTACGAGCAGCACCAAAAAACTGTTTTGGTTTGTGCAATGCATTAGCTTCCACACCACCAGAAAGAACCTTACCACTAGCTGGTGCAATAGTATTGTGTGCACGAGCCAAACGAGTGATAGAATCTAATAGAATAACAACGTCGTGTCCACATTCAACCATACGTTTAGATTTCTCTAGTACAAGGTTAGCTACTCTAACATGGTTTTCAGGATGTGCATCAAATGTAGAACCAACTACTTCTGCACGTACACTACGTTCCATATCTGTTACCTCCTCAGGACGCTCATCTACCAATAAGATGATTAGGTAACATTCAGGATGATTTTTAGCAATTGCGTTAGCAATATCCTTTAGCAAAAAGGTTTTACCTGTTTTAGGTTGTGCTACAATCAATCCACGTTGTCCTTTTCCGATAGGAGTAAACAAATCGATGATTCTATTAGAATACATCTTAGGATCTTCATCTATAATATGAAGTTTCTCAGTAGGAAACAAAGGTTTTAGGTGATCGAAATGTACTCTATCACGAATCTCTTCTGGTTTCCAACCATTAATTTTTTCTACTTTCAACAAAGCAAAATACTTTTCACCTTCTTTTGGAGGACGAATAGCACCTTGGATAGTATCACCTGTTTTTAGGCCAAACAATTTTATTTGAGAAGGTGATACATAAATATCATCAGGAGATGTAAGGTAACTATAGTCAGATGAACGTAAGAATCCATAACCTTCTGGCATCATTTCTAAAACACCTGTACCTGTTACTACACCATCTAAATCAATATTAAATTTAGATGGATCTACTTCTCTAGATTTTTGTTTGTTGTATTTATTCCCTTTGTTAGAGCGATCATCTCTTCTTGATGACTTATTATCTCTATCGTTATTCTTAGAACGATCATTTCTATTATCGTTACGATCGTTGTTTCTGTTGTCTCTAGAGTGCTTCTTGACAGGTTTATCTTTAGGTTTGGCCGTTTCTTCCTTTGCTTTAGGAGCTTCTTCTTGCTTAGGTTTGGCTGTTTCTTCCTTTACTTTAGGAGCTTCTTCTTGCTTAGGTTTAGCTTTTTCTTCCTTTGCCTTAGGAGCTTCTTCTTTTTTCTTAACTGGTTTGCGAGTCTTTTTCACTACTTTTTTAGTAGCCTCTTTTTTCTCTGCTTTAGGCGTTTCTTCCTTTGTTGAAACAGTACCTTTTATAGCTTGGTAGTCAAGAATTTTGTAAATAAGATCTTTTTTGGGTAGTCGCTTATAGCCCTTCATTTCTAAACTTTCGGCTATTTCTCTTAGCTCAGGGACGAGCATTTGGTTGAGTTGGAGAATGTCGTACATAAATAAGGTAGGTTGTTTGATTTTTTTGTTAAACAAATAATGTCGATGTATAAGACATTGCTATGTAATGGAGAACTAATACAATTAAAAGTATCAAGCTATATTCATTAATATATGTTACGTAACATATATTAATGTCACTTACTAAAGTCCTTACAATTAAAATTTACTTTTGGGATATTGGAATGTTTTTTAATCTGCTTGTGTTTATCTCCAACTAATGCTTCCAATAACTTAGATTAAGTGATCTGGAAATCTTGAAACCAAACTTAATGAAAAATTTAATTTTAAGCTGTGAGGTGGAAATAGACACTATACTATATTATAGCTATATTGAAGTCCGAAACGTTAGTCGTATGCGCAGATTTTTTTGAATTGATAACACAAAAATACACTTTATTATTTAATATCAAATAGTATATTTGCTAAAATATAAAGATTTCTAAAAAAAATTAATCACTATGTTGCCAGTAAGCTTTATCAGAGAAGAGAAAGAAAGAGTTATTTTAAGTCTCAAAAAACGTAATTATCAAGATTTTAGCATTTTGGATACCATCATCAGTTTAGATGATGAGCGCAAAAGATTGCAAAGAGCACTTGATGAAAATCTTGCAGAGAGTAATGCCATCGCAAAAGAGATTGGCCAGTTATTCAAACAAGGAAAAAGAGACGAAGCTGAAACTAAGAAAGGACGATCGACTGAATTAAAGCAACTAAAGGGAAAATTGAATGAGGATTTGAAATCTACTAAGGAGCAACTAGAGGAAGCGCTACTCCAAGTGCCTAACTGTGCACATCCTTCTGTACCTTATGGCAAATCTGATGAAGATAATCAGGTGCATCAAGACTGGCCAACAGCTCTACCAGAAATAGGAGAGGAGGCTTTGCCTCATTGGGAGTTGGCCGCTAAGTATGATATTATTGATTTTAAATTAGGTGTGAAAGTAACAGGTGCAGGTTTTCCTGTATATAAAGGTAAGGGAGCCATTTTGCAACGTGCATTGATCAATTTCTTTTTGGTAGAAGCGGCTAGTGCTGGTTATATCGAATATATGGTGCCTCATGTAGTGAATGAAGATAGTGCAAGAGGAACAGGGCAGTTGCCAGACAAAGAGGGACAAATGTACTATATGCCTAAAGATGAGTTGTACTTGATCCCAACAGCAGAGGTGCCTTTAACTAATATATATAGAGATGTTATCTTGAAAGAAGATGATTTTCCTGTCAAGTTAACAGGACATACACCTTGTTTTCGTAGAGAGGCAGGATCTTATGGTGCTCATGTGCGTGGCCTAAACCGTTTACATCAGTTTGATAAAGTGGAAATTGTACAAATCCAAAATCCAGCAAATTCTTATGATGCATTGGATGGAATGTGTGCACATGTAGAAAGTTTACTCAAACAATTAGGGCTGCCTTATCGTATCTTGCGCCTATGTGGTGGCGATCTAGGTTTTGCTGCTGCTTTAACTTTTGATTTTGAGACCTACTCTGCTGCTCAAAAGCGTTGGTTGGAGGTTAGTTCTGTATCTAATTTTGAAGTGTTTCAGGCCAACCGCTTGAAATTACGTTACAAAAGCAAGGATCAGAAAAAACCACAATTAGTACACACACTCAATGGTTCTGCATTAGCATTGCCTCGTATTATGGCTACCTTATTGGAGAATAACCAAACTCCAGAAGGGATCAAGATTCCTGTAGCCTTGCAGCCATTTACTGGTTTTAGCATGATTAAATAAGGGGATTATAATAATAATCCTTAAAAAACAACTAAACATAAGTCATCCCGAATTTTCTGTAAGCTAGTAAATATGGTATTTAGCCAAGAGGTTAGATTATAGAAAAATTACTAGGACTGTGCAAACATCGAGGGTTTAGTATATAGAATAGGACAAGCCATATATAATGACTTG
>JAAEPD010000679.1 GCA_024222455.1 Aureispira sp. | reverse complement strand
CAAGTCATTATATATGGCTTGTCCTATTCTATATACTAAACCCTCGATGTTTGCACAGTCCTAGTAATTTTTCTATAATCTAACCTCTTGGCTAAATACCATATTTACTAGCTTACAGAAAATTCGGGATGACTTATGTTTCTTTTTTATTCTTCTCCAAATAATTTCCATTGTTTGTCATCTGCTAAGAGCTTAAAGGACTGCCGATGGTATTTAGTACTCCCATGTACTTGGATAGCTGCTCGATGAGCTTTGGTTGGATAGCCCTTATTTTTATTCCAATCGTACTGATCATATTCTTTATGCAACTTAAGCATGTGGTCATCTCTATAGGTCTTAGCCAAAATAGACGCTGCTGCTATAGATAAGAACTTACCATCCCCTTTTATGACACAATCATGTGGTGTGTCCTTATAGGGTTTGAATCGATTTCCATCAATCAATAAATGTTCAGGAGCAATTTTAAGTTGTTCTACAGCTCTATGCATTGCCAAAAAAGACGCATTCAGAATATTAATTTTATCTATTTCCTTTTCTGTAACAACTCCCACTCCCCAAGCAATTGCCTCTTTTTCTATAATCTCTCGTAGCGCATAACGCTGTTTTTCAGATAGCTTCTTAGAGTCGTTTAGCAGATCATTCTTAAACTTTTGGGGTAGAATAACTGCACCAGCATACACAGGTCCTGCCAAACAGCCCCGTCCAGCCTCATCTAAACCTGCCTCTATTTTCTTTTTATGCAAATACGCTTTGAGCATGACCAATTAATATATATTATTTTCCGCAACTCGTTCCCAAATCGGGAATACTACCTAAAAGAGCGTTCCATTCTTAGCTCCAGGGTTTAAACCTAGATGTTCATATGCTTTATGTGTCACTTCTCGTCCTCTAGGAGTACGTTTTAGATATCCTTGTTGTATGAGATAAGGTTCATGAACATCCTCTACTGTTCCAGCATCCTCTCCTACCGCTGTAGCAATAGTGGTCAACCCAACAGGTCCTCCTCCAAAGTTCTGGATAATGGTTCGGAGTATCTTATTGTCCATTTCATCCAAACCACTATTATCTACATTGAGGGCATTCAAACCATACTGTGCAATTTTAGCATCAATAGTTCCATTCCCTTTGATTTGAGCAAAATCTCGCACACGCCTGAGCAATGCATTAGCAATACGAGGAGTCCCTCTACTTCTACGTCCTATTTCGTCTGCACCATCTTCCGTGATAGGTACATTGAGGATACCTGCCGAACGCTTTATAATATTCTTAAGTGTAGCAACATCATAATAATTGAGCAAACAGTTGATTCCAAACCGTGCACGCATTGGGGCTGTTAGTAAGCCCATTCGAGTTGTTGCTCCTACCAATGTAAAAGGATTGAGCGCTATTTGGATAGTTCGAGCATTAGGACCAGAATCAATCATTATATCAATCCTAAAATCCTCCATCGCTGAATATAAATATTCTTCCACTACTGTATTTAGTCGATGAATCTCATCTATAAACAAGACATCATTTTCGCCCAAGTTGGTCAACAAACCAGCCAAATCGCCAGGTTTTTCTAGCACAGGGCCTGATGTCATCTTAATATCGGCCTCTAACTCGTTGGCAACAATCAAAGATAAAGTTGTTTTGCCTAAGCCTGGAGGGCCATGCAACAAAACGTGATCTAAGGCTTCTTCTCGAAGTTTAGCTGCTTCTATAAACACCTTTAGGTTTTCTACTAGCTTTTTCTGGCCAGTAAAATCACTCAACATCTTGGGTCTCAAGGCTTTTTCTACAGCCTTTTCCCCTGCATCTAGATGTTCATCGCTTGGTTCTAAATTTGGATTTCTCATAATATTTCAAAAATACACAAAAAAATGAAACAATATGTTTATTTTTAAGCAAAAAATTGTTTTATGCTCAAAACTGTTCAAGGAATAGTCGTTCGATCGGTCAAATACTCTGAAACGAGTGTAATTTGTGATGTTTATACCAAAGAATTGGGGATGCGTACTTATATAGCTAGTGGTGTTCGCAAACAAAAATCGAGAATTAGCCCCAATTTGGTGCGTCCAATGGCCTTAATAGAAGCAGTGGTTTATCATCAAGATAACAAAGATATTAATAGGCTAAAAGAGGTAAAACCACTATATATCTATCAGCAAGTGCCTTTTGAGGTTAAGCGAGGAGCTATTGGTTTGTTCATAACAGAAGTAGTTCAAAAAACCATAAAAGAATCGGATTCTAATGAAGTGCTATTTGATTTTTTACTCAGCACCTATCAATTTTTAGATGTTTTAGAGGATAAAAATTTAAGCAATTTTCATTTAGTTTTTATGGTAAAGCTCTCTGCTTACTTAGGTTTTTTGCCTGCTGTACCCAAAGAATCCTTCAAGTATTTTCTAGATTATAGGGAAGGTACTTTTCTTTTGGAATTGCCTGCCCATATCTATCATTTCAATGAATATCAAACCAATTTTTTAATTCAAATCAGTCAATTAGATTTTTCAAATCTCCAAGACATTTCCCTTAGCAACAGTGATCGCAGAGCTTTTTTAGAAAATTTGCTACGATTTTATGAGTATCATATTGAGAATTTTGCTAATCTACATTCACATATTATATTACACGAAGTTTTAAATTAGGATGTATTTGCATTCTTTTTTACACCTATGTTTACTCACCATTACTTAAACTTATATAACATTGGACTCGTCTTGTTACTTTTCGAGACATTGTACGTCTAGACAACAATTCCTTACAACCAATGAATACAGCCTACAAAACCATAAGTGACCAAGAACTAATTGACAAATATCTTGACAGTCAACAACAAAACTATTTTGGGGAGTTGTATGATCGTTATGCAGACAAGGTATATGGCAAATGTTTGTCTATACTAAAGGATCAGGCTTTAGCCGAAGATGCGGCTCAAGATGTTTTTACTAAGATTTTTTTGCGCTTAGCTAGTTTTAATGGTAAATCTAAATTTTCGACTTGGATATACTCTATCACCTACAACTATTGCATTGATCTTATACGTAAAAATAAGAAGCACAAATATATCCTATCTGTAGATCAAGAAAATGTTCCAGAAGTAGCTGACAAGGTAGAGGTAAGTGATGCTGAGTTTTTAGAAATGGAAATAGAACGCCTTTCTAAAATATTAGACGAAATTTCTCCTGAAGATAAAGCTATTCTCATTCTGAAATATCAAGATGGTGTTTCCATTAAAGAAATTAGCAAAATTGTCAATAAATCAGAAAGTGCAGTCAAAATGCAGCTAAAAAGAGCTAAAGCCAAAGTCCGAAAGCATCATGATAGTCTGTTTTTACTTTTTGTGATTGCCAGCACATGGTTTTTGCGAAAGTAATTCAGTTCAGCACTTAATATATATGTATAACCTAATAACAGTTTGTGTATTTTTCTAATAGAAAAACTTCATGAACTGATGACCTAACTAACCTATAAGGATCATGGACAAAAAAATACAACTCGAACAAAAGTTCAAAGCCCCCAAGCACCTCAAAAAAAATATTCAAAATACTCTAGATGATTATAGACTGGTAGGAGAAGTGGCTGGCTTGTATGTAGATGGCATACTTCAAACACTCATCGATTTTACTAATTTAATTGATCCTGAGTTCACCGAAAACCAGATTAAATCTCCAGACAATAATCTAGAATAGTTATTCAAAAAGACTTCCACCCTTCTTAATAAAAATATTTTACACCAAAATGTGACCTAGCAAAATCACATTCGTATTAATCCTGTAAACTTATAAAGCTATGGATCAGTTGCGCCAAATATTCAGCACCTTATTTCAACAATTTAAGGATACCTTTCCTAGATTACTCGGAGCATTAGCACTCATAATACTTGGTTGGGTATTGGCAAAATTACTTTCGGGAGTTGTCAAAAGACTCTTGGTAAGCGTCAAAGCAGATCGACTAACAAGTAAGTTAAATGAAATTGACATTATAGAACGTGCAAACCTAAATATAAAGGCAAGCACATTTCTATCCAAAACTATCTACTATGCCTTGTTGCTAATATTCATAATAGCAGCATCTGATTTTTTAGGTTTTGAAGTAGTCTCTCAACAAATATCAGACATACTCAACTATATACCTAGATTCATAGCAGCCTCTATAGTTTTTGTGGTAGGCATTATTGTAGCAAATTTTGTCCGCAATGCAATTTCTACAACATTTAGATCACTAAATATCCCATCAGGCAAGCTGATTAGTGGATTTGTGTTCTACTTTTTGTTGGTGACCATTTCTATTACAGCCTTAGAGCAAGGGGGTATGGATACTGATTTTCTGACAGAAAACATTCAAATAGTATTAGGAGGTATCGTAGTAGCGTTTGCTGTTGGTTTTGGATTTTCATCTAGAACTGTACTCAAAAACATATTGGCAGCCAATTATACTAAACGAAAATTTGAAGTTGGTGATCTTATAAAAATAGGAGATTACAAAGGTAAGATTTATCAAATAGATAGCACCTCTGTAGTTTTGATACTAAGTGATGAACATAAGGTAGTTATACCTCAACATGATATCATTAACAATAGAATAGAAATTTTCTAATAGTTAATGGGTTTGCCCCAAAGTGGTCGTTCATTTTCTTTATGAGCAATAATTTATTTATTTATATACAGTACTAATCTAGCATATTCATTTGTGCAGTATAGTACTTAAGTATTCTAGATTTTAAAACTTAAAATACGATGACTAAGTACCTTTTATTACTAACAGCAATAGTTTTTGCATTTCAAGGCACATTGATAGCACAAGAAGAAGAGAAAGATGAGGGGTGGAAATTTGGAGGAGGATTAGGGCTTGATTTTGCTCAGATGCTTTTGATTAATCCTAAAGTAGGCGCAGGTGAAAATAGAATAGGAATTGGTGGAAACACAAGTTTTTATGCTAATTACAAAAAAGGGCGTTTTTCTTGGAAGAATTTAGCAACGATTAATTTTAGTGTACAACGATTAGGAAGAGGCAAAAAAATTCCTTTTCAAAAAGCGCTAGATGAGTTTCGTATCACATCTGCTGCAGCATTACAAATAACAGATGACAATCCATTTGCTTACGCATTAGATTTTTTGATGTTAACACAGCTTACTCCTACTTATGATGGCAACTATCTATCTCGCCAGAATTCAACAAGTTCATTGACACACCCGATAGCACAGTTTTTTTCACCAGCTACTATAGCTTTAGCACCTGGTATAGCTTACAAACCAGATGAGCATTTATCTGTTTTATTATCACCAGCTACTTTTAAAGCAACTATAGTAGGACACGATTCAATTGCAATGTTAGGTAGACATGGTAATCCTCATGGAGGAACCTCTGAACAAGAGTTTAGAGACAACTGGAAAGTAAAACCTAAAGGCCTAACTCCTGATAGTGTATATTATGCAAATTCTTACTTCCAATTGGGTGCAACACTAAAAGCAACATACTCTAACAAGTTTTGGAAATACAAAGAAGGTGACAAAGAAAAGCACCGTATTGGTTTAACAACTTCTCTAACACTATTTTCTAATTACTTGAGAGAGCCTCAAAACATTGATGTAGAATGGTTGATGAATGTTGACTTCTATATTTTCAAAGGATTGTCTATATCTCTAGGTACTAACTTGTTTTATGATCATGATGTGATGATGCAAGTAGATAGAGATGGTGATATTAACACTGGTGTGAATGGGTACGAAAGTACTGGTAGACGACTTTCTTTCACAGAAACGTTGTTGATCAAGTACAATTATATGTTCTAAGAAAGTTTATTTGCTAATAATATATAGCAGTTCTTGTTTTATACCTCAACATGGCATTATTAATAATCGAACAAAAATATTCTAATAGTTAAACATCCTTCCTTTTTATCCCAAAATGGGACAAAGTTTCCCTTGCAGGAGTTAATTTATCTATTAAAAAATACATAAGCCATTATTAATCAACAACAAACCTTTTAGGCATTGATTTGGCATATCCTTTTGCGTGCTATAATACTTAAAGACTATAACATTAAGTATCTTTTTCTAAGAAAGTTTTTTACTAAAAATATATAGCAGCTCCCTTTTTTATGGCTGCATGAAGATTTGGGTTTTAATTGGGGTGATTTTAGGGCTTGTACACTAGGGAACGTACAAGCCTTTTTTTTATGCATAAAAATCATAACTTTGCTGAATAGATATTATTCATTTAGCATAAGACAATAGGACTCCATGCGTAAAATAACAGCTCACAAGATTTACCCCATAGCAACAGCACCACTCACCAATGCTGTTATTACAATAGACAATAATGGTAAAATTTTAAAAATTGATGATCGTTCTAACTATCAAGATAGTGAGTTAGAAATCTATGATGGTGCTATTGTACCTGGGTTTATCAACACACATTGTCATTTAGAGTTATCTCATATGAAAGGCAGAGTCCATACCGGAACTGGCCTGATTCCTTTTATCACAAGCGTAGTACAACAAAGAGAAGCAACTATGGAGCTTATCCAAAATGCCATAGCTACAGCTGAGCAAGAAATGGTTGATAATGGGATAGTCGCTGTAGGAGATATATCTAATGTAGTGGACACCTTTGCTCAGAAACAAAAGGGGAATTTGCGTTATTATACCTTTGTAGAGTATTTCGATTTTTTGCAGAATGAAAATGCACAAACCGAATTTGATAAATACAAGGCTGTCTATGACCAATTAGAACTAAATAACGGAAGTCAAAAAAGCTGTGTCCCACATGCCCCCTATTCTGTTTCGCCTAAGCTGTTCAACTTGATCAATGCTGTAAATAAAGGTCAAAAAGGCACTATTAGCATCCACAACCAAGAAACACCTCCCGAAAATCAATTATTCAAAGATAAGACAGGTGGTTTTGTAGATTTTTATGCTGGCTTCGGAATTGGTTTAGATGAGTTTGAAGCGACCGGAAAGCCGTCTATCCAATATGCATTAGAATATATGGATAACCAACACCGCACTCTATTTGTACACAATACACTTACCACTAAAGAAGATATAGAAGCTGCTCAACAATGGAATCCTAATACCTATTGGGCCACTTGCCCAAATGCTAATCTATATATCGAAAACGATTTGCCTAATTATCAAGCCTTTTTGGATAGTAATGCTAAAGTAACTGTAGGCACAGATAGCTTAACATCTAACTGGCAACTCTGTATACTCGATGAACTCAAAGCTATTACTAAATACCAATCTTATGTTCCCTTCGAAACACTATTAAAATGGGCTACGCTCAATGGAGCAGAAGCTTTAGGTTTTGAAAAAGATTTAGGGAGTATAGAAGTTGGTAAAACCTGTGGACTGAATTTGCTATACAATTTAGATGGTAAGGGTCAACTACAAAAAGATACTCAAGTCAAAAAAATAATTTAGAATATACGCCTATAAAAACTTATAAATACTACCTATCATGAAAAATCTACTCTTTATTTGCTGTTGGCTATATTGGTCCCTAGGACTATCAGCCCAAAGCAGCACAAATGCACCTTTGCACGACGATAATCATAAAATCATTGATCGCTTACAGATCAGGACTGGTGATTTCAATGGCCTACATACCTTTACAGGCCCCTTAACTCGCAAAGATATTGTTGACTACAAAAACTGGGCAGAATCAGAAAGCACTTTTGCCGAAAAACTAAAAGGTTCTAAACGCTATCAAGAAGACTTGCGTTATATAACTAACGATAACAATGACACAGATACTTCTGTACATAGTCGCAAACCTTTCCTTAAATATTTCTACAGAACACCTGCTCACCTTTTTGAGGTACGCACTAAAGCTTTTTATTTTAATATAAATCCTATATTCCACCTTAAGTTTGGTTATGAGATGCGTGGAAATGGAGGTGGTGGCGGACTTACATTTCTGAACCGTAGAGGTGCTGAAATTCGTGGTAATATCGCAGACAAAGTATATTTTTATACTAGCGTAACAGAAAGCCAAGCTCGCTTCCCTACTTATGTTACCAATAGAGTAGATCGTGATTTTGCAATACCTGGTGCTGGTTTTTTCAAACAGTATGACAGTCGACTAACACCTCAAGCTGATGATGGGTTTGACTATCTAGTTGCTCAGGGTTATGTAGGTTTTAATGCCACTAAATATATTGGTATTCAATTGGGACATGGTACTAATTTTATAGGAGATGGGCATCGCTCTTTGTTCTTATCAGATTATGCTCCAAACTACTTCTACCTGAAACTCAATACTCGTGTTTGGAAGATACAATACCAAAATATTTTTGCTGAGTTGACCCAAAACTACACACCTTTTCAACGTGCTCAAGATGATCCCTTCCCTAAAAAATATATGGCAGCGCACCATTTGAGCATCAATATTCTCAAAAATCTAAATATTGGATTATTCGAGAGTGTTATCTTTTCTAGAGGTGGTAGCATGGAGCTACAATATCTTAATCCTATTATATTCTATCGTGCTGTAGAACAGGCTGTAGGTAGCCCAGATAATGTAATGATTGGACTCAACTGGAAATATAATTTCTTAAAAACAGCCTCTTTTTATGGTCAATTTGTCTTAGATGAATTATCTATTGGAGACATTAGTACTAATGGTTTTGGCTGGTGGGGCAATAAATTTGGTCTGCAAGCAGGCTTAAAATACATTGATGCTTTTGGATTAGATCATTTAGATCTGCAAGTGGAATACAATATGGTTCGTCCTTACACTTATACCTTCCGAGACAGTACAGCTATCTATAATCACTATCACCAACCCTTAGCTCATCCTTTAGGAGCTAACTTCCATGAAGTAACAGCTATTGTCAACTATCAACCTATTCCTAAGCTTAATATTCGAGCACAAATGAATTATGCTCAATATGGTCAAGATACCTTAGGTTCTAATTGGGGGAGCAACTTAAATCCAAGTTACTTTACTCGTGAACAGGAAAATAATAATAAAATTGGGCAAGGTGTAAAAACTAATTTATTGTGGTTTCAACTTTGGGTAAGCTACCAAATTCGACACAACTTATACGCAGATCTACAGTTTACGCATAGAAATGAGAATGCGACCTTAGATGCATTAGATAATTCTGCCAATATTATATCTCTAGGTATTCGCTGGAATATAGCAGAACGAAACAATGACTGGTAATCATAATAGGGTTTATAAATAAAAAAATGATGTTTTGATTAAAACCCAAAACATCATTTTTTTATTTATCCTGATGTCGTTCTCGCATTACTTCCATAAAAGAACGATTAGTTAGCTTACTATCGATCCAAGAAATATAATCGAAAAACAACAGTGGCTCTAACTGAGCAGAATCACCTTCCTCCATCAAGGCAAATATCTTCTCCTGCAATTGTTTTAGCCCTTTATCAAATTTAACTTCATTGACTAAGTCAATTGATTTTTTGAGAAAGTTGAGCATGATTTTTTCAAACTCAAATAGCCCCTCTTTGTGTTTTAAATACCGATAAGTAGAACGTACGGCATAAGGTAGCATAAGATGCTCACCTTGTTCGTTATGTGTGAGCAGCAATAATATTTTAGCAGAAGAATGTACAGTTGGCAACAGTTTTTTGTTGTGTGCCAACACTTTTTCGAGATATATAATCACACGATCATACTTCTCTAAGGCAAACCATATTCGAGCTATAAAAAAGCAAAGGGTCATTTGTGCTGCTGGTGGAATTGCTTCCCATTCTTCATGCAGAAATGAATCAACTTCTTTTACCTTATTTTCTATAGCCTCCACTGTTCCATAGATTTCTAATCTTGGTAAGGCTGCATTGTAAATACAGATTTGGAGTGTGATGTAAGACATTCGTGTAGATGTCTTAGCTTGTTGAGCTTGTTCTAGTATTTTATCCAATAAATCCCACTCTTGCATTCGGTTGGTTAGCACTATTCCATTTCCTAGTGTGGTTGTATATTCTCTATTATAAACCATTTGTAGATTAGGATTATCCTCAAACAATTTCAACAGGGCTACAATATGTTTCAAACTCTCTTTGTACTGAGCACAAATCTGATGGCTAATAGCTAAAATACTGTGAAATAGAATTTGTGATCGGAAAGATTCTTGAGGCAACTCTTGCAATAAAGGGTTTTCTATGTTGGCTGCCGCTATAGTTCTTATTTTCCTAGAATAAGTTACCTTTCTACTATAAAAACAAAGCCTAGACCATATCACTAAATATTGATATTGAGCCCTAAAAGTTGCTATATAGTCTTCCCCAAATCGCACTAAATTATCAAACTGCTGTAAATCGTATTTTTGGTAGGCAAAATGTGTATTCTGAAGGCTCAAAAGCCATTCTGCTATTATTGGTAAAACAACTATTTTATCATTATCTAAAGCAAGCTTTTGCAACCGCTCCAATTGGTGTAAAGCAATATCGAACAACTGTTTATCGTACAAAATGCGAACTTGTTTCAAACCATCATAAATTTCTGTTTCGATATGATCATTATGAAAATTAAGCAAGCTCTTTAATATCAGCTTGAATAGATAATGCTTGGTAACACTCAGTTGTTTGACAAACTTCTCCTTATCAAATTTTTTCTTGATTTTAGCTTCATTATATTCTGATTGTGCCACAATTGCATCAAACAATTTAATGTAATTGGTTTGAGCCTTACCACCTATATTTTTGACAAATAACTTAAAGTATCTTTTTTCACTTTTAGTTAGTGCATGAATAAGTGTATGGATATTTTCGTCAGGTACATTCATAGTTATTAAAGATACATAAACTCTTTTCTAGAATCGTATTTGATACAGAATATCTACATATAGTGGTAGTTGTGTTCGGGTGCGAATGGTATTGAGGAACTTATCAAAATACCGACCTGCTATGTTTCTCCAGTTCAATACATTCAGAAAATCAAAATACAATCGATGATTTAACTTAGCTTTTTTGCTATTAAATAAGAACCCTATCTTAAAATCTACTCGAAAATAATCTGGCAGTTTTTCTGAAAACCCATTAGAATTATCATAAACACTCTGCTGAAAAAGTATTGAAGATAAAGTATCTATTGGCAATGTATGTCGTCCATTAGAGTAAGCTACTTTCATATCTAAACTTATTCTATTGAGTTTTTCTCTCCCTATTTTAAATTCTTTTCCTGCAACCAACTGTGCTGTCAATCCATTACCAAAAGCAGTAGGTCGTTCTATATTGTCAGCTCCCAAATAAGTTGCTTGCTGATAAGACACTGCCAATAAACCATAATACCCTTCACTAAAAAATTTTTCTATAGTCAATTCTCCTCCATAGTTACGCCCCTTTCCCTTACTCTCCAAATTATTCAAATTGACAGGATAAAAATCACTAAACTCATTTCCATAGTTGAGCAACGAAAAAGATGGACTTGCAGAGTCAATAGCTACATTATAAAAATCTTCATAATAGCCTTCTAGTTTAAGCCTCCAGTTATCGGCTATCAACCAATTATACCCAAACATATAATGCAATCCCTTTACTTGTCCTACATTGGCATTGACTGCATACAAATTAGTAGTAGGATCTTGGTTATGATAAACCTGTAAGGGCAACTGTTGGCTATGCATTCCAAAAGCCAAACTAAAGCTGTGTCTAGGCAAAAAATGCCATTCTACAGCAGCTCTAGGCTCTACATTATAATTATGATATTTATCCCCTATCAAAAATATATTCCCATTCAACCCCACATTAAAAATCAGCGACTGTATTGGTTTGTACAATAGTTGCATATGCCCTTGCAATGCTGTAGAATTTCCCTTAAAATTATTGCTTGTACTTAGTTCTTGATTGTTATTGTAGAATTTTTGATTTAGATTGAGGCTAGTATATTCGGCAAGTAAGCCTCCTCTTAAGGATACTTTTGGGCTAAATTTCTTATGTATAATAGAAGATAAGGCAATTGTATATTGTTGATCATTTTGGTCTTGTACTGGTTTAGCTAAGCTATCTGGCTCCAATAAATCTTTGACATCTGCTACTTGATGATAGTTTACACCTAGTACGGTGCGCCAATAGGCATTTTTCTCTGGACCTATACCTATTTGATGTTTCAAGCCTACTACTCCATATCGAGCATTATGTGCTTGATTTTGATGTAGATTAACATCTAAATTTCGAATGGCTACAATGGTATCTGTTCCATCTAGGGCTCTATTAGTCAACCCTCCCAAACCAAATATAGAAAACTCACCTGCTGCACTTGAAGGAAGATCTATTTTGAAAGTTAGATCTTGAAACCTTGGGGCAGTACCTGGATCAGCCGCAAAATATGGGCGATTGAGCAATTGATCTATCCCATAATATAAATAGTTGAATACAGAATATCTATAATTAATAAAGAAAGACCCATTTTCATTTTTAGTCAAAGGCCCCTCTAGTGTAACCATTGCTCCGGTAACACTACTATATTGTGCTGCAAACCCAAACCTTCTATCATTTCCAGATCGAAGTTGCATATCAAAAATACCAGCAATAGCTCCTGTGTATTCAGCAGGATATGCTCCCAAAAACACATCAGAATCGTCTAATACATATAAATTGATCATATTGGTTTGCCCTCCTGTTCCCAAAAAGGAAGCCATATGACTTGGCGTAGCAATCGGGATACCTTCCAAACGCCATTGAGTTGCCATTGGAGAGTTGCCTCTTACCAATACATCATTGCTATAATCGCTAGGAATATAGATTCCGGCATAATTACTTACCAATCGAGAAGGATCTTGTCGATCTCCTGTAAATCTGTTCAGCTCGGTTACTGATAGTTTTCGTACAGCCGAAATTGCTAACTCATTATTCGGAACATCTTTAGTGGAGAGGACAACTTCTTTTTCTGTAGATTCTTTTTCTGTAGATTCGGGTAGGATAATATTTATTTGGACTTTCTCTTCCAGTTGTAAGACTAGAATAACTTCCTTACCTGCTGTTACTTCTAGTCCATTGATTACAAGGTCTTCATATCCATCAACTTTGGCTAATAGTTTATGTCGCCCATAAGGCACTCCTTCTATTGTAAACTTACCTTTTTCGTCTGTCAGAGCTACTTTTCTTGGTAAGTAATTTAGGAGTTCTACTGCTGCATTTTCAATAGGCGCTTTTGAATATTTATCTATTACACGACCTCTGATTGTTTGATATTTATCATCATTGTTGTTCAAGGCAAATGTAGCAAAAGGAAAGCTTATAGTTATGAAAACCAGTAATATGTAATATAGTCGATGTTGTGGCATATAATTTTAATTGGCTAAAAACAATAACATTTAGGGAAAGGATAAAAATACTAAATATTATGCAGATAGCATGAATCATCTGTCTATACAAAATAAAAAAGCCTAAGTGGACACAACCCCACTTAGGCAAAACACTCTATCTATAAAACACACTATCTATTATTTGCGAAATCATTTATTTTTTGGGCATAACCCAAGGTAACTAGACCATTGTCGTCATATAAATACAAATCCATGGTCTCACCTGTTTTATGATTTTTATAAATAAAAACCATTGCTTCGTAGCTTTTCATCTCTCCATCTACATAATCGTTAACTTCGTGTGTAACGATCTTTCCATCCTTTACCAATACTCCCCAATCAATCAACTCTTTATTAGAATGTTCCCAACTATACTCAAGAGATAAAGGATCTACTAATGTTTGTTTCAAAAAAAAGCTTTCGCCATTTACATTGATCGCATACTGAGTTTTATATTTACCACTTTGAATATATGTTCCCCAATATTGAGTATCAATATCTCTAGTTACTTCTACTATAGCTCCATCATACTCCATTTCTTTAGTATGATAATCTTGTCCAAACAACTCATTACTGATTGTCAAGAGAAGTATTATACTAAATATGTATGTTAGAATTTTCATAGTATGATTTAAGCTTATTTTTGTTTGAATACAGTTTTTAATGTCAAAAAAAAACATCTTGTGAACTTGATTAAGTTTTTTTTAGGCAAGCTTTCTATTTTTAACATTTCCTTGAGGCTCATTTTGCATGAATTCTCGCTTATATAATTTGTTTTACAATCTATTTTATCGATTTTTAAGGTCTAAACTATATATATGTCAGACTGCCCTATTTTAATCTTAGTGTTTAATCGCCCTGAAGAAACTCAACAAGTTTTTAATCGCCTTCGACAAATCAAACCTAAACAATTATTTGTGGGTGCTGATGGTTATCGTATGCACAAAGAAGGCGAAAAGGATAAAGTACAAGCTGTCCGAAATATATTCCTAGAGCAAATAGATTGGGACTGTGAACTAAAAACCTTGTTTAGAGAAGAAAATTTAGGTTGTAAACGTGCGGTAAGTGGTGCCATTAGTTGGTTTTTTGAACAGGTAGAATATGGTGTTATCTTAGAAGATGACTGTATCCCTCATCCAGACTTCATTCCTTTTTGTGCAGATTTATTAGAACATTATAAAAATCAAGAAGAAATCATGCATATAGGAGGGTTCAATAACCTTTCTTCTAGAAATAAGAGCCAACATGACTATTTCTTCACACATTATTCTATTGTGTGGGGATGGGCAACATGGCGTAGAGCTTGGAAAAAACTAGACTTATCGTTATCTAGTCTTAGTCACATCAAACAAAATCAGCATTTGTTAGATAAAACATTCCCCAACAAATACAGTCGACCTTATATTTTAGAAAAATGGGAAAAAACAGCAACAGGTGAACTAGATTCATGGGCCTATGCTTGGAGTTTTAGTATAGCCACTCATGAAGGTTTATGTATTCTACCACAGCAAAATTTAATCGAAAATATTGGTTTTGGTGAAGAAGCTACTCATACTCAATCAGAGACTAACCTAAATACTAAATATAGTGATTTAAGAGTAACCTTCCCATTAAGGCATATTGCTATAGATAATACTAATTTGAATGATTTGGTTGACCCTAAAATGGACTTAAACCTATTTTATGCCTCACAAAAATCAAAATTTGGGTTATGGTTACGATATTGGATGCCCTCAAAATTATTACAAACAATAAAAAAACTATTCAATAGATAAACAACATGAAGGCTTCTACTCCAATCAAAATGCTAATTTTCACGCATTATTCTGCTTACTATGGAGCCAATCGCTCATTAGTTGATTTACTTTTAGGCTTAAGACAGCTTAACTATGGACTGAAAGTCATCGCTCCTTCTGAAGGAGAGTTTACAGAAGTGCTCCAAAAACAAAACTTAGACTATGAAGTAGTCCCTTTTTATCCATCTATTTATAGTACTACACGTTTATCGTTTTTTCTAAAGAAAAAGCGCTACAAAAAAAATACCCAGTCCCTAGACATCTTAAAATCTATTGTAAAAGATTTTGCACCAGACTATATCTATACTAATAGTTCTGTCATGGATTTAGGGTTTCGATTAGCCAAATTGACCCAAACTCCTCACATATGGCATATCCGAGAAATGGCCGAATTGCATTATGGTTATAAGTTTTATCCTAGCAAGGCAGCTTTTGTTAATGCCTTAAAAGAATCTGCGCTTATTATCCCTATATCTCAGGCTATAGCCAATGCTGTCCTTATCCCTAATCAAGTAACTAACTACAAAGTACTTTTTGATGCTGTTTTTGCTCAAAAAGATTTTGATGAATTAGATTTTAAGTCCTCTCCCCAAAAATCAAACTTTGTTTTTACAACCATCGGATTTCTGCACCCATCAAAACATCAAGCTGAAATTATTAAAGCATTTCGAGCTGTAGAAAAAAAACATCCTAATGCTGAGCTGTGGATTGTGGGTAATGGCCAATTACTATATACCTTATATCTAAAGTTTTTAATACTTTTCTTTGGACTATCAAAGAAAGTTAAGTTATTAGGTTACCTATCAGATATTAGTAAGATTTATTCTGATTCAGATGCAATTATCATGGCTTCCGAACATGAAGGATTAGGACGCTGTACAATAGAAGGTATGGCCTACCAAAAACCTGTGATTGGTTACGCTAGTGGTGCCACAGTTGAACTAATAGATCATGGCAAAAGAGGACTTCTGTATACAGATCATTCAATAGGATTGGCAGAAGCAATGGAGGAGCTAATTAATAATCCTGAATTAGCTCAACAATTAGGAGAAAATGGCCGTCAGTATGTTTCTAAAAACTTTATAACTGCCGAATACATAACCCAATTTAATAATATTATTTCAGCTGTTAAATAATTATGTTAGTACCCCAACTTCCCGAGCACTTTTTGCACTACATTTGGCAATTCCAATTGTTTGAACACCAACAACTCCAAACAACAAGAGGCCAATCTATACAGATTGTACAAACAGGAATACTCAACAAACATGCTGGTCCTGACTTTTCGGATGCCCGTATTCAACTAGATCAAACTCTTTGGGCTGGTCATGTTGAGATTCATAAAAAATCATCTGATTGGCTAAAACATCAACATCAGGAGGATGCTGCTTATGATAATGTTGTCTTACATGTCGTTTATGAAGATGACCACACCATCTACAGGCAAGATGGCACAGCAATTCCTACCCTAGAACTAAAAGGTAAAATAGCAGAAACCTACATCAAAAAATATTGGTTGCTTTTGCAAGCTAAGCAATGGATTCCTTGTCAAACACAGTTTGAAGGTATATTAGAATCTCCACGCTTAGCTTTGTGGTTAGATCGCTTGGTTATAGAACGTTTAGAACAAAAAACGCAGCCCATTCACAACCTTTTAGAACATAATAATAATAACTGGGAGCAGTCTTTTTATCAATTTTTAGCTCGTGGTTTTGGAGCTAAAGTCAATGCAGAACCATTTGAGCAGTTAGCTAAGTCTATTCCCTTATTGGTATTGGCCAAGCACAAAAATAATTTAGTACAGTTGGAGGCCTTTCTGTTTGGGCAAGCAGGGTTATTGGATAAAGATTTTGAGGAAGAATACCCATTACAACTAAAAAAGGAATACAGCTTCTTACAAAAAAAATACAAGCTAAGCCCTATAAAAAGGGCTAGTTGGAAATTTGGCCGTATACGACCAGCAAACTCTCCTACTATTCGGATTGCTCAGTTTGCAAAACTGATACATCAATCTACACATCTATTTTCTAAAATATTAGAAGTGGATACTATTCAAGATATTCATGGTTTATTTGAGGTGAAACTCCAAGACTATTGGCTGAAACATTATCAATTTGATAAAGAAACTACTAAACGCAACAAATCGTTAGGTAAAAATGCTGTAGATCTTTTGCTGATCAATACTATTATACCATTCTTGTTTGTCTATGCAAAAGCGAAAGCAGATGAGTCTTACCAAGACAAGGCCTTGAAATGGTTAGCTGCACTTCCTGCCGAAAAAAATAGTATCATTAGTAATTGGGAAGATTTAGGAATAAAAGTATCTTCTGCTCAAGATAGCCAAGCATTATTACAACTAAAAAATGTATATTGTAATGAAAAACGATGCTTAGAATGTACTATTGGTGATAGAATAATGAAGGGAAAATTAGATTCAGAATAGTAACCTAACCGTAAACAAAATAACATGATTGATATAAAATCTGCCCTCAATGCTTTTTCAGATGCTCATGTTTGTAAATGGAAAGAATTGCAACCAAAGCTCTATGGAATCGATGTAGGAATGCAATTGGTAAATGGGGAGACTCGTTTTCAGTACGTGACGATCCAGATTGCAAGCAAAAACCATAAAGAAATGGTCATTTTGCACAGTCAAGTTGGGGAGCTACACAGTTATATCAAACCTGATCAGTTGTTGAGGGATAACCGAAAAACGGTTTATAGTAAGATCCTTTTGCAAAAACTCCAAGACAAAAAGGGTAATGTATTAGAGAGTATTTGTATACAAGCCAACTTGATGGAAGATCATTTTACTAATGCTTTGTTTGACGCTATGCTCTCAGAGGTTGCTGATCGTGCTGATCTTTTGGAAGAATTGCACTATGGTGGCGATCATCATTAGGTGTATTTAACTCATAAAAAGTCTAATTATTTTTACCCTCCTAATCTACAGTAGGGATTCAATCCTATTCCCTACACATAAGTCTCCTTAAAATCGACCTCCTATCATCTATTAATCAAGCCCTAACTATAATTTTATACTTCCTCCCAATAATAATATTCTCATTTTTTGTATTTGTTTTTTTTATATAAAAACCATACATTATAGTTAATTGCCCTGTTAGAGTACCCTTTTCATCAATAATCCCTATAGCCAATTAATATATTTTAATCCCATTTTTAGAACAAAACATATATACATATATATCTAACTAAGAATACTTTAATCATTGGCCCTTTTTTAGATAACTCCTTATTTAAATCAAAAATCAACATAATTATGAAAGTTCTTTTTTTTAGTCTAGTTTTTATTTTTTCTATTTCATTATTACATGGACAATCTCTAGAAACATTTGAAATAGAAATGAATGGAGAAAAATCTGAAATAACACAAACTATTGAATCTCAATGGACTGGCCTATACATACAAACTCGTGGCAAAAAAAGATGGCAATTAACTATTGCAGCTGAAAATGCTACATATTTAGAACAAATTGTAGAAAACCCTAGAGAGTCTAAATTTGACTGGGATTTAACCCAAACTCAAGCTATCACTTGGGGGGTATTAACTAAGGATGGTCAAATTTATTATGAAAAAATTGACGAATATATTGATGGCCAAATGCTAAGTTATGACGCTATGGTGTTTATTTATAAATCTGAAAATGATGAGAAACCACATAGACAACATTTGTATGAAAAAGATGGTCAAATTTACTTAGGAGGAGCCGAAAAAGTTCAAGCTCAAGTAAGTAACGATTAATCATTGTCTACTCACTACTGACAAACTATTACTAGGTTCAAAAATTTATGGCCACATAGGGCTATGTTACACATAATACCTTCTATGAAAACATTCTACATTACAATAATATTGTTATTTATAGCTTCTTTTAAGGTTTTAGGAATAAATGATGAAACACAAATAATTAAGGGTCAAGTTGTAGATCTTTACTCCAAAGCTCCACTTGAAGGAGCTACAGTAGAATTGCTCAATTTTCGACCAATAAAACAAGTAATAACAGATGAAGAGGGCTATTTTACTATGGAAGAAGTTCCTCTTGGTCGCCATAAGCTATTGGTTTACAAAGAATCTTTTGAAGACTTAGTTATAAATGGATTAGAGGTAACAGGAGGTCGTCAGGTTGTACTAAAATTGAACTTGGAAGAAGCTATTATAGTTACCCCTCTTAATGATAAAGTAGAAAAGAAAGAGCCAAAAAAGAAAATTGAAAAAATTGTAAAAACGACTAAAGATCAACCCGTAAATGAGATGTCATTGGGGAGTGTTCGTCTATTTAAAGTAGAAGAAGTTAGCCGTTTTTCAGGTGCCCGATTCGACCCTATCCGTCAAATGGATGCTTATGCAGGTCTTTCTACTCAAGATGACTACAATAATGATATAAATATTCGAGGGAACTCTCCTCAACAATTCCAATGGAAAATTGAAGGTATACCAATACCTAACCCGAATCATCTAGGGAAATTTGGCAGTACTGGGGGAAGGTTTAACATACTTAATCCTAATGTAATGGCTGACTCAGATGTTTATCTAGGAGCTTTTACTGCAGAATATGGTAATGCTCTGTCTGGAGTATTTGACGTAAAACTACATACAGGAAACAAAGATCGCTTCCAATTCATGGCTCAATACAGTAGTGCTACAGGTGCTCAAGCTATGATAGAAGGCCCTTTGAGTAAAAATAGAGGAGGTTCTTTTTCTACGGCCTTTAGATATGGATTATACAATCATGGGAATGGTGCTCTAGAGCGAGTATTAGGCAATAGTTATACTCCCCCAAAGGCTTCTCCTAAGTATTGGGACTATACTGTAAAACTAGATTTTCCAAAAACATCAATAGGTACTTTTTCCTTTTTTGCTTTAGGAGGCTTTGCTTCTGAAAAACTAAATGGGTTTGACTCTATATTAGCTGCTCAGAGCCAGAACGTGAATCTATACGAACAAGAACTTAATCGTTCAGCAGTAGGAATTCTAGGGTTAAAACATAAAACTTATATAGGTAAGGGACGAAAAGGAAACATCGAAAATGTAATTGGAGGAACCTTTACAAGTGTTCGCCAAAATACAATGTGGCAAGAACCAGGACAAGAAGAACGCTTACTTAATAACCTAGATAACTCCTTGTTCACAGGTTCTTTACTAACTACTATTCGATATAAGTTTAATCCTAAACTAATTTTGAAAGGAGGTTATTTAAGTCAAATATTTTCTGCAAAAGTTGATGAAGCTCAAAATATTGATTCGCCTAGTGAGGTTTCATCTAATAGTCAAGCACTTACAGGCCTAGGTCGACTCCATCTACAATTGATGTATCGCCCTACCAAATCATTAATGATTAATGGTGGTTTCTTAAGTCAGTATTTCCACTTTAGCAAGTCCTTTACTATTGCAGAACCTCGACTTGCCATAAATTGGAGTTTCCTTCAAAATCATTCTCTATACCTATCCACAGGATTGTATAGCCAACTATTACCTTGGCAAGTTTACTTGTATAAAAACAAAGAAGGAGAATACATCAATAGAGATTTACGCCAAATGCGTGCATTTCATATCAATATTGGCTACAACTGGGTAATTAGTAAGGATTGGCGATTAAAATTAGAAACCTATCATCAACGATTCCTTTCTATTCCTTTAGATAGTACTAAGGAATATCATTCCTTGAGAAACTATGGAGGTCCAACTCAATTAATTGACTATGATAACTTGACAAGCGATGGCACTGGAATCAACACAGGAGTAGAGTTCACCCTTGAGAAGTTTTTTAGCCATGGATTTTATGGTTTATTAACAGGGGCTTTTTATACCTCTTCTCACAGAAAAGGAGACAATGAAAAACTTTGGAGAACTCCTTTTGGTAATGGATATAGAGGTAACCTTTTGGTAGGAAAAGAATTCCTACTTGGAGAGAAAAAAATAAACCGTCTTAGTTTAGGACTTAGAGTTCAATATAAAGCGGGTAACTACATCACACCTGTTGATTCTGCAGCTTCGTTAGTAGCACAACAAACAATCTATCAAGAAGAGTTAGGCTATAGCGAAAAGATAAAAGATTATTTACGTCTAGATTTTAGGTTTGGGATGATATTCAATGCTCCTAAAGGAAAAATGTCTCATCGACTTTTTATAGATGTACTCAATTTCATTAACTACAAAAATGTAAATGGGAAATACTTTGATCGCAGCTCTCAATCCGTAAAATACTACTATCAAATGCCTTTAAGCATTGATGTTATGTATCAATTTAGATTTTAAATTTCTAAGTATATAATTTCGTTAAAAGAAAAGCTATCCACAAGGGATAGCTTTTTCTTTTCAATCTAATGTAGTTTTCTTACAAAGCAACACTTTGTCTACTATACACTAAAAGGGTCTGTCACCACAATGGCAACACCCCCTTATTCCAAAAAACTGATCGTTGATAGTCTAAACTATCTTATTTCATCAAGTCCACTGATTTTTTCACAAACTCAGTCAACTCACTACCTTTTAGTAATCCGTTTTGTAAACGAGCCAAGTCATACAAATGCTTAGCCTTATCGTTATTATCAGCACCAATAGTAGAACTGATTAATGGGTGATTGGTGTTCACCACCACATTGTACATATCACCAAACTGAGAATCCATTCCCTGCATAGCAGACATTTCGCGCATACGACGCATAAACTCTGGACGTGTAATCATAATTGGCAACTCATTAGGAGACAACGCCTCCAATTTCACGCTAGCACCTGCGTCAGTTACCACTCCTTTAAACACCTCTTCTACCTGCTTTTGCTCATCTTCACTCAATACAGATTCTTTTACTTCATCCTTCTTGATCAAGTTATCTACAGTATCAGAATCTACACGCACAAACTGTACTTTTTCGAGTTTACGCTCCAATGCTTGTACAAAATGAGTATCAATCAATGTTTCCAATTTCAAGACATCATATCCAGCACCTTGAGCACTGTCAATGAATGCATGGTGTTCCTCAATATTGTTGCTGTACAACATAATCAAGTTACCATCCTTATCTGTTTGTGTTGCTTTGATTTTCTCTTGGTAATCCTCAATAGTATGGAATGAGTTATCTACAGACTCCAACAAAGTGAATTTAAGTGCTTTCTCAGCAAATTTTTCTTCTGTCACAAAACCATACTTCACAAATACACCAATGCTCTCCCATTTTTGCTCAAAAGTTTCACGTTCCTTGCGGAAAATATCACCTAAGCGATCAGCAACTTTTTTAGTAATATACTCACTGATACGTTTTACATTATAATCACTTTGTAAGTAACTACGAGATACGTTCAATGGAATATCTGGAGAATCGATCACCCCATGCAACAAGGTCAAAAATTCAGGTACGATGTTTTTCACTTCGTCTGTTACATAAACCTGATTGCTGTATAAGTGAATTTTGTTGCGTTGTACTTCTAGTTGGTTACCCAACTTAGGGAAATACAAAATACCTGTTAGGTTGAAAGGATAATCTATATTTAGGTGTACCCAAAACAAAGGAGCTTCGCTATATGGGTGCAATTCTTTGTAGAATGCTTCATAATCCTCATCAGTCAACTCGCTAGGCGATTTTTTCCAAGCAGGATTAGTATTGTTGATTAAGTTAGGAACTTGAGTTTCCTCTGTTTTGTCATTCCCTTCTTCATCTTTTTCACCAGAAGGAACATACTCAGTTTTTGTTCCAAATTGGATTTGAATAGGCAAGAACTTACAGTATTTATCCAATAGTTCTTGGATACGACTGTTTTGCAAAAACTCTTCGCTGTCGTCAGCTATGTGTAGTACGATATCAGTACCACGCTCTTCTTTTTCTATAGTCTCTAAGGTATATTCTGGTTCACCAGTACAAGACCATTGTACTGCATCTCCACCTTTGTAAGAACGAGTGCGCACATCTACTTTTTTGGCTACCATGAAAGCAGAGTAAAACCCTAGTCCAAAGTGTCCAATAATAGAAGCATCTTCTTGGTATTTGTCCAAAAACTCAGCAGCAGAAGAAAATGCAACTTGATTTAGGTACTTCATCACCTCTTCTTCATTCATACCAATACCTCTATCACGGATAGTTAAGGTTTTAGCCTCTTCATCCAAAATGATTTGAATAGTAGTATCGCCCAACTCTTCGTTAAATTCTCCACGTCTAGCAAATGTTTCCATCTTAGTGGTTGCATCCGTAGCATTGGCAATCAACTCTCTCAAGAAAATTTCATGATCAGAGTATAAGAATTTTTTGATTATGGGAAAGATATTTTCCGTTTGTACAGAAATCTGACCTTTTTGCATGATTCTATGTTTTTAGTTATAACTATTTGAACTTATATTGACGATAAGCTTGTTTTCAAAAGCTATTCCATAGGCATATAGCTGCCAAATTGACATAATACGCTGTATTACTACAGTTTTTCCTTCTTAATCACTGTCAAAGCCAAACGAATCTTAAAATAATCTATATCTCCATTAAAATGATCGTAATAAGGTTTGAGTGTTTCGGCATTATCCAACTCCCCTTTTGCTTTTAGGATTTTGGCCACCTCTTCTTTAGAAATGAATTGATAGATATCGATAGACTCTCCATCTTGGTACAACTTTGCGAAATGTGAATAGATAGTAGTAGGTGTAAGCCCTCTTCGTTCTGCAATGTCCTCTACAGACAAGCCCGCCTTGTACAGTTCATAGCTAGTCTTGGCAGTATTCCCTTTTTTGCGACTGCTACCACCTTGTTCATCCAAAAAAGCTTTGATCTCATCAATAAAGCGCTGTCCATAAACCTCTAGCTTGCGCTGACCAACTCCACTTGTATTGAGCATATCCTCTTTGGTTAGAGGTTTAGCCATTTCCATGGCCTTGAGTGTAGCATCGCCAAAGACTAGATAAGCAGGAATTTTTTGCTCTTGAGAGATTTTATAACGCAATTGTCTCAAACGATCGAATAAGTCACCTGTTTTGGCATCCTTAGCAGCCTTGACTTTCTCTTTTTTAGCCTTCTTCTTTGTTTTATCTATTAAAATAGGTTTAGTCAAACTGACTTTAGCCTTTTCAAAAAGAATTTTACTAGAAAACTCCGTTAATTGTAAGGCATTATTGCGATGAAAAGCAATCTCACAAGCCCCTTGTTGTATGAGTTGATTGATATAATGCTGCCAATCTCGCCAAGAAATATCCTTCCCAACTCCATAAGTCTTTACCTTATCGTAATTCTTATTCAAAATAGTCATATTTCGAGCACCACGCAACACATCAATCACCACACCTGTTCCTTCAGACTCTTTCAGGCGCTTGATAGCAGAAAGTGCCTTTTGGGCAATCAATGTTCCATCAAAATAGGTAGGTGGGTTTTTACAAACATCACAGTTTCCGCAATTTTCAGCCAACAACTCACCAAAATAACTTAACAAAATCTTACGTCTACATATAGTGGCCTCTGAAAACTCCTTCATCCGCTCCAATTTAGCCAGCTGGACATCCTCATTGGTGGTACCATCTATAAACTTGCGGAGTTGAATCACATCTCCATAACTATGAAAAAGCAAAGCTTTGGAGTCTAGCCCATCACGACCAGCACGACCAATTTCTTGGTAGTAACCCTCTATATTTTTAGGCATATTATAATGAATCACCCATCGTACATTAGACTTATCGATCCCCATCCCAAAAGCTACAGTAGCACAAACAACCTGCACCTTATCGAAGATAAATTCTTCTTGCACCTCAGAACGTTTATCAAAAGAAAGGCCAGCATGATAGGCCCCCGCATTAATGCCCTTAGCACGTAATTTGTCTGCTATTTGCTCCGTCGATTTTCGGCTCAAACAATAAACAATCCCCGAATCTTTAGGCTTTTTATTAATAAACTTAATAATCTGTGTGATTCGATCGTTGGCAGGACGCACCTCTAAGGAGATATTCTTTCGATCAAAAGAAGAGATGAATTCTTCAGCGTGAGCAATATTCAATTGCTTGACAATATCTTCTCGAGTAGCCTTATCAGCTGTAGCTGTTAGGGCAATAACGGGTACTGTAGGCAACTGTTTTTTTAAGAATCCCAACTCTTGATAAGATGGTCTAAAATCATGCCCCCAAGAAGAGATACAATGTGCCTCATCTATAGCTATACAACTAATATATTTTTTGTCGAGAATATCTCTCAATGCAGATAAACTCTCAGGCGCTACATACAAGAGTTTTAAATCTTCTGTACCTACTTTTTTGAATATTTCTAACTGTTCTGTACTGCTTTGGCTGCTGTTGAAATAAGCAGCAGGAATACCATTGGCATTCAAGCCATCAACTTGATCTTTCATCAATGCAATTAAGGGAGAGATCACCAAAGTTAACCCTTCAAACAGCAATGCTGGCATTTGGAAACAGATCGATTTTCCACCACCTGTAGGCATGATAACTAGATTATCATGGCCCTGAAGCACAGATTCTATAATTTCTTGTTGCTGTCCACGAAAACTATCGTATCCAAAATATTTCTTTAGGGTAGGTAATAACTTTGACTGATATACTTCTATTTGCATTGCATTATAATTTAGCTCACAAATTTAAACTAAACTAAACGAATCTATAAATTATCCCAACATTTTACAGAATCTATACAATCATACCTTGTAGCAAAAGCATTGAGCAAGTCAATCACTTCTGCTCTGCTCAATGATGTTATAGTCAAATCTAAACAACCTTTTAAATAACTAAAACTACTTCCTCCTCCATAATAAAGGTCTTTGGCCTCTATCTCTTCAATAAAAGCGTCTAAAATGGCATCACTCCTTTCTTCTGAAAGTTGATACTTATATCTAAACTCAAAATGTAATTCTTCTGTGAGGTCTAGCATAATTTGTATTACCTTTTAATCAATCAACAATTTAACCTATAAAAAGCTTATTTCAAACAACTTACTAACAAACCACTTAGAGTCACAAAATGTATTTAAT
>JAAEPD010000678.1 GCA_024222455.1 Aureispira sp. | reverse complement strand
TATTTAAAAGAGGTAATATATGAGAGAAGTTAAAGTTTTTAAAAGAGCTTCACCAAAATTTGACAGAAACAAACGAAAACATACCTATCAGAAAGTATTCCGATGTAGAGGCGTGTTTCACAGGTTTATAGCTACAAACCAATATACTGCCGCTATAATTGAGCAATCAGACGGCACAATAATTATTGTACCTGTTAGTTTGATCCAATTCTACAAGCCGACAAAGCTCGACTATAATGGGAAAGAAGAGAGATAAATAATGGTTACAGAAGTACAAAAAGTCGTCATCGAACACCTTAGAGGCCTGCAGTCAGCTGGTCCGATAGAGCCATTATTCCCACATTACGGCATATGCCAAGAAATTCGGGAGTTATTATGTATGTATGGCGATCATAGTGATTTATATTATAGTATTAAACAGCTTCTACAAAAACATCCAGATTATACAGGCGAACCTACGTCCCCTATACCGCATCCTACTAAGAATTATTCAGATGGTTATATTAGTACATTGGAGGACAAATGGGATCCCCGTACCGATTATGGTAGGACAAGACGTGAATGGTGTAAGTGGTTAGCTGACAGACTTGAAGAAGAGAAATATATATTAGGAGATAAACAGTGAATACAAAAGAACAAACGATCATTAAACGCCTTAAGGGTCTGGCCGATGGCACTGTAGAGCCAATACACTACGACGAAGGTATCTGTTACGAGGTAGACATTATATGTTTGAAACGTGGTGCGGTGCTGCAACCGCTAATGACGGCACATCCAGATTATTCTGGTAACCTCAAATACCCGATACCACATCCGACTATGGCTGCTAGAGACGCATATATGGATGCATATAACTTATGGGACATAGACACTGCGTATGGCCGAACAAGACGTGAATGGTGTAAGTGGTTAGCTGACAGACTTGAAGAGAAATATATATTAGGAGATAAACAGTGAATACAAAGAAACAAATAGTGATTGAACACCTTAGAGGTCTGGCAGATGGCAGCGTAAAGCCGAGGGTTTACATTTTTGGTATCTGCCACGAAGTACATATTATATGTCGGAAACAGGGCATTCATGTTCTCAAGAACATAGTACAAGAACTTCTTAGCGAACACCCAGAATATTCTGGTAACTTCAAATACCCAATATCACACCCAAATATGAGTGCTAATGTTGCTTACCATGTAATTAAGGACTTATGGGACTCCAATACCGAGTACGGTCGAACAAGACGTGAATGGTGTAAGTGGTTAGCTGACAGACTTGAAGAGAAATATATATTAGGAGATAAACAGTGAAGACCCCTATTGAAACAACAGACGAAACAATGGAGCAGCTAATAAGATTAGCAGATAAAGTGTTAGAGATAATGACTAAAACGAACGAAAACAGCGACACAATAAATAGGGTATTTTCTCAGTTTAACAAAAAATTTACTAAAATAGAGGAAAGACTTAGTAAATTAGAGAAAACACTAGCAGAAGCTAATAAATACAAACAAAAAAATGCCAGGATCAAATAAGTACCTTGTTTGATCATATAGAGGTACATAAGTATAGGCTACAGGAATTGGAGAGAGAAGCATAATGGGAATATTTGAGAGTACAAAAGATAGAAATAAAAGAATAAACGACATGACCGAAAGTCTTGTTATTACTAAAATAATAGAAATCCAAGAGATAGAAAGCAGCAGAGTAGATACTTTGCAAAAATGTGTAGGAAACTTAACTGACCAAGTAAGTATGTTAAAAAACATGGTAGCTGCACAAGAAGAAAATTTTAATAAACTTATGGAGACCTTATGAGTAAATGTTACCCCGAACTAGAAGTAATCTTTGATGATATAGATGTGTTATACGGCTGTGTACATAACTTGATGTTAAGAATAGAAGACCTAGAATCCGTTAAAGGTTTGACATACTCAGAGGCAAGAGAAAAAGTAGAAGCGTCCAAAGAACTTATCTAGATCAACTAAAATAGTTCTTGACAAATTGGTTAATAATTCTCTTGACATTTACCCTAATTTCCGTTATAATAGTTTTAAGAAATCAAAACAATAGGAAATTTAAAAAATGAATACAGAAGCTGAAGCAGTTAACCCAGACTACTTATACATCTGCAAGCAAGACCACGTTACTGTGGATAAAATAAAGGCTGATGTGGTCAACAATGATGCGATGTATGACGAGACTTGGGTGATCGATCCACGTTGGGTAATATCATATCGAATAGGCGAATATGTCTACGGAGAGACCATAATTCAAACCTTCGGTAATGATTACGATAGGATATGGCGGTACTTCAATCGAACCTCACCACAAGAAGAAAGAATAAAAACTTAGAGGACGTAGGTTACTTAGAGTTAGATAAACCCTTAACATTTTTGGAAGCGGTAGATCAACTAAAATAGTTCTTGACAAATTGGTTAAATAGGCGTATAATTATATTATAGACAATAAGGAAAGGGAAAAGGAGAAAAAATTAAATGACAAATTCGCTAATAATTTTCTTGACATTTACCCTAATTTCCGTTATAATAGTCTTAAGAAATCAAAACACACACACAACAATAGGAAATTTAAAAATGACTAAAGAAGGTAAAGCAGTCAACTACACTGCAGAAAATGTAGAACGCATGTCAGACGTATATGGCGCAGCAGAAACCGAAGCAGAACGTAAAGAAGCGGTAACTTCATTAGCTAAAGAGCTAGGCAAGACTATCAACTCTATCGTAGCTAAACTATCTAGTGAAGGCGTTTATATTAAAGCGGCTAAAACTAAAGCAGGTGCTAAGGCAGAGACAAAAGCTGATATCGTAGCTGATATCGCAAAAAATCTAGGTGTTAGCGAGGCTACTTTTGAGTCTCTATCTAATGCTACTAAAGCAGCTCTTGTAGCTCTTCGCGAAGGTGTAGCCGACGCATAGTAGTTAGTAAACACGGCATAATGAACCCCCTTAATTGGGGGTTTAGTGGTAAAAGTACCAGCCACTTAATAAAAGATATATGCAGAGTACAAAGGGATACTGAGGCCAGAAGCTGTGACGTCGACCGTGATTAAACCCCACCCTTTTACCTTCTGCGGGTCTTAGGTAGCACAGAGCTAGTGTTATCAGGTACTTTTTCTAACCCTCTTAATTGAGGGTTTGGCAGTAGTAGTGCAGGAGCAGTTGATTACTGATTAAATGAAGGCCTGATCCGGTCTTACCTGCTTAAAAGACGCAAGCCTATATGTTTGATGCTACTTAAAAGACCCAAAGTAGACCTACTCTAGGTCTTTAACCCTCTTAATTGAGGGTTTTTGGGTGAAAGTGTATACGCCCAGACGGGTGGTGAATTTTAGTAAAAGATTAGCTGGGAGTTACCCTGTGCCTTAAACTATTTACCAAGAACTATTTAACACTAAGGTAGTTCGAGGGTTTGCGAAGGAAGTAGTGAACTGGATTGAGCTTTTCTTACCTATCAGGTATGTAAGTACTTAGTACTTAGACCCCCAACTGGTGCGCGCTGGTTGGGGTTTTTTATTTATCTAAACCTTAAATTTCTGCCCGCGCCACCTGCCCCTCGCACGATTTTTCTGTTGTTAGGTATCTCTGAAAATATGAAAAAATTAAGAATTTAAGACAATAAAAAACCCCAACACACTCAGTAGCATGAAGGGGTTTAGTTTTATAAATTGTATATGATAAATAGAATCTGCTAATCAAAAAATATGATTGCTATGATGACATCACTCATGTGACAACATCCAAAAAGATTTAGCTATTCCATTATCACATTGACTAATTACACTTTGTAATCGCAGTATGCAGTAATCGCTACAGCGATTGCAAGCATTATAAGCCAAGGCATTACGTTTTTGCTCCTAAAGGGGACTTAAGTGTCCGGGTTAGTATTAAGGAAACGAATAAGGTTTCCCGGTTATTTAAGTTACAGTGTCTTACTGTATAGTGTGCGTGCTTGTAAGCACTTCTTACATAAACACACAGCACAATTATTAAGGCCTTCCTTTTTCATGCAAGGGCACGATACAATAGTGATACCGTCTCTAGTACCACAATCATCGCACTCAGTATATTGCTTACAAGTATCTTTCGATTTCATACTCTACCTTCTCCCTAGCCATACCTGTGATATTCTGTATCATACCTATAAGCAAAGCATAGTTATGTGTTGAGTTAGTTTTAGCGTCAGTTACTACCTGTGCCATCAATTGTAATTGTTTAGCTGAGTATTTCATAAAGCCCCTATAATAAGAGGGTAGCAGAATAATCCTATAGTCAATAACACTAATATAGCGACTATCAGTTTTTTCTTTTCCTCATTTAAGTTCATCTTAAGTTACCTTTCCGCTCAACATAGCATTCTTAACTCTGTTGGCGTCACATTGTGTGTTGTATTCTTCTAGTAATACTTCGAAGTCGTTTTGTAGTTGTATAACGCTCTTCTCTAGTGCAAGCAAAGTGGCTTTAGGGGCTTTGTCTAATTGGTTGAATCTCTTACCTAAAGCGTTCTGTATACTAGTAAGTATCTCCTGCTTAGTAATAGGTATGTCGCCTGATTTACTAGTATATACTTTTCTTATGTACACGTTCTCTTTCGATAGTTTGGCTATAATAGATTTACGGGTCTTTCTGTATTTAACTGAAAGCTCTGTTACCATGTCCATAGTAGGTCTACTCACATATGCAGCCACTATCTCTTCTGTTTCTTGTTCTGTATAGTTACGACTCATTTGTCCCCCTAAGTGAAGCAACCGGCCGCCTTCGGCGGCAACCGGCTAAATTGTCTTGTCTTGTTTAATTGTCTAAATGTTAAATTGTCTTGTTAAATTGTCTTGTCTTGTTAAATTGTCTAAATGTTAAATTGTCTTGTCTTGTTTAATTGTCCTACCAAGGTGTTTGGTCATTTACAACATCTTGCATTTGTTCGTCTATTGAATCAGGCATCTTATCCCAATTATTAGGATCTAGTATCATGTACTTAGTTCTATGTTCTGCATTAAGTAACCAAGACTGTATCAGCATACGTTTAATAGGTGCTGGCAGTGCATCAAATGCTACGTGATACTCTTTAGTATCAGCTTTTAGTAATGTACTGCAAGATCTAAGTGCCCATGCAGTAGGTGCTTGCACAGCCTGTCCATACGTCATAGCAACCTGCCTTAGATCGGCTAACTCATCTAGAGTAAAGTCGGGTACTTCTAGTGCATCTTTGCCATACAACTCGATACCAGCATTATAGTGCCCTAGAGCATAAGATACCTTGGTATAGTTTCTCCACCTCTCATAAGGAGTACCGTTGTGCAACTTATGAGAGTACATAACGTAAGGCACTGCCCCGCTAAACGTAGGTACAGCAGACTGACCACCTTTAAAGTCTACATAGAACCCAGGTGCAAAAGTACTAGCGATACGGCACAAGTATAACAGGTTTGAACCGTCTATGGTTTCTCCATCTGCTGCTTCTATAATATTACCCTTCATAGACGCAAAGAAGTCCTCAACAGGTACAGCAGCTATAAATTTACTCATTCTCTGTAGTTCATGCGTAGAAATTTTAAACGCGGAGTTTCTCATTTTTTCATTTTTATCTTTCAGTAATAAAGTATACTTTAGTTTATAGTTATTCATATGTCCCTTTTTTGTTTTTAAATTTGTGTTTTTCAGGCGCACAGCTTCGCAGAGTCAGTTAATCTAAAAAACATTCTCTAGTGCAGGATTTTAGAAATTTGAGAGAACCGTCCTGGGAGAACCCCCAAATTCCAAAATCCTGCTAGAGATATTTTTTCATTTAACTTTTGGTGTGGTCTCTTATCTTATGAACTTTATACAATTATTATACCATACTTTTGACACCACGTAAAGAACTATTTTTGTTATGGATTATTTTTCTCTACTCTAGTCTCTAAGATCTGAAAAATTGTTGTTTACTAGTCTTGGAATTTGAAAGTCTGGAGTAAATTTTACTTAAAATTTCCCACTGCTCTGACTTCGTGGTTAGTGCGAATATTTCCTCCTCTACGTTCACAATCTCCTCTAGTACATCTGTAGTTTCGGGTCTTTTATACAGTTCTTGACGGTATGCTTTTAAAAACTTTATTTGTTTTTTGTTTAGCATTTTATTCCACCATATTCCTTACATATTCTGTCCAGCTCAAGTTTTTCAACTTTATCTCTTAACATAACTATTGCTTTATCCAGCTCTCTGATCTCTTGTTTTAGTGAAGTGATCGTTATGCAGTGTACTGAGGGTTCCGACGGATCTAGCATCTTGATCTTTCTCGCTCTTAGTACTTCTAAGTCATATACTCTAGCTTTTAAAATTAAAATTTCGTTTAGCATTTTATTACTCCAGACTTAACCAGATAAATCTATGTTTAATCTGATTAATTTCATCTCTTAGCTTTTCTATTTGTCTGTCTTGTTCTCTAATCTCTTTCATTATTTCTAAAGATGTACCAGGGCTTATGAGAACTATCTGTAGTGTCTTGCGGTTTAACGCCCGCATCATTTCCAGCTCTTTTATTCTTTTCCTGATGTTTTTAATTTCGTTTAACATAAATTCCTCCAATACTCCGACCTTAGTTCTTCAACCTTATTATCTAGGATAATTATTTCTTCTACTATATCTTTAATCTCTTGCTGTAGTGAGACGCTTGTCGGTGTTCTTGCCAACATCCTGTGCTTTTTTATTCTTCGCGCTTTTAACTCGCTTATTCTATCTTTTAACTTTATAATTTTGTTTACTGTTTCTTCCGCTGTTAGCATGCTTTGTACCCCTGAATATACCTGTACGTAATACTCTCAATCCTTCGTTCTAGCACGTGCAATTGTCTGTCTTGTTCTCTAATTTCTTTCATTATTTCTAAGAATGTACCAGGGCTTATGTGGTTTAACGCCCGCATCATTTCCAGCTCTTTTATTCTTTTCCTGATGTTTTTAATTTCGTTTAACATATCTTAATCTCCTACCTCTCTAGTCAAGTCTACGTTTAATCTCATTAATCTCGCTTTTTAGTGCATGTACCTGCCAGGATGTGTCTATGAGCATTGCTTTATGCTCATAAGAGGCTATGGCTGCTTCGTGTACTGTTTTTTGTATGGCCAGCTGCTTAGCCTCTACTATATCTCTTAGGACTCTTAGGTCTTTAGTTCCATTCAACATATTTTAACCCTTTGCCTCTCTATACTTAGCCAAATACACTCATGTTTAAGTTCTTCAATATCGCTTCTTAACATGCGTATATATCTGTCCAGGTCTGCGATATCACTTAATATTGCTTTGTGTGTCCTCTCAGTTAAGAATGTTTCGTATAGTGACTTGTACAGCGTCAGTTGTTCTGACTCTAACGAATGCATTTCAGTTCTTAGTTCTTTAATTTCGTTCAGCATTAGATATCTCCGCTTCCGTGTATCTAACTAGATCTTTCAATTTTTCAATTTCTATATTTACATCTTCTCTCTTTCTGAAGGCTGCTGTTAGTGAATTAACGTAGAACGATCTATTTGATTCTAGTGCTTTAATGTAAAACTCTTTACTAACTTTTAGACGCTGTACTTCTGAAATGTCGGCCCCTTTAAATTTTATAGTCTCGTTTGGCATATTATAGATCCTCTACAAACTGAAGGTACATATCTTTAATAACTTTAACCCTCTTACCTAGTGCATTTTTTTCGGTTTGCAGTCTTCCAACCTTTCTTACTAATAAGTCTAATGAGCAGTCACCTAGGCCTCTAGCTAGTAGCATCTTTTGTGTCTTTACCTGCTCAATCTCAATCTCTGCCATTCTGGCTCTTATGTCTCTAATCTCGTTTAGCATTGGACACCTCTCTTCTAGCTATCATATCTTCTAGACTTTTTAGTTGTAGGGCTATTAGATCTATATCTGTATCTAATGCCTCTCTTTTTTTTAGGGCTGTCTTAAGCTCTTTAGCATAGAAGTCCCTCTCCGCAAATATGTCCCCTACTAAACTCTCACCCAACATTATCTTTCTCCTCTATTTATTTCTTTGATATCAGTTTTTATATAATACTTTTTAATTTACCTAACATTTCAATCCCTCCGGCCTGCAATAAACACTAACCTAGAGCGTAATGCACGCACTTCTGCATCTAACTCTTTAATCTCTTTCAGTATTTCCCATTCCAGGACTACATTAGATACGTGTCTTATTTCGTACAGGTTATAGGCTGCCGCGTTCCTAGTTACTATTACTGCATTTATTTTACACCCAATTTCCTTGGCTTCTTTATCTATTTTATCCTGCAACATATCACCCATACTAGGAAATAGAATCCTCTTAATCTTTTTTAATTTTTTCAGCATGCCAGCCCTTCCTGTATTATTTCATTATAAGTCTTAATCACTTTCTTTTCCAGTTTTCTTAATTTTCTCTCTAATTCGTTAGGTGTATCAAGTTGCGTAAGTGTTTTGTTCTTTTCTGCATAGTATAGTCTGTATGCTATAGAGTTTCTATCTCTTTTTATGCTGTCAAGTTTCTTCCATAATTTTTTTGACATGTTACACCTCTTCGAGGCATTTACGCACAAACTTTATATAATTTATCTTATCTATTTCTTTCACTGTCGGTCGCACCTCTTTGAGGCATTTACGCACAAACTTTATATAATTTATCTTATCTACTTCTTTCACTATCTGCCGCACCTCTTCATCTAATCTTGCAACCTCTCTAGATATCGCAGGACAAACATCGTTGTCTTTCAACTGATGTTTGTATAGCATAAAGGCTTCCTCATTTCTAGCTAGTATTGTGTGCCTAAGTTTATTTTTTAATTTTTTTAACATGCTTCTTCTCCAATTTATCTGCTATGTACCCACACCATTCTCTTCTAGTTCTACCGTATTCAGTTTCTATGTCCCATAGGTTTTCTGCTGCGCAGTATCCCTTTAGTGGGTCTAAGTAAGGGTGTTTAATTGGAAACGCTTTTATACCTGAGTGGTCGGGGTGTTCGCCTATTATGCGCATACACTCTGTATAGCCTTCAAAATAATACTCCTCACGATCATCTATAGAAACGTACTTTGTGTAAATTTCCATACATATACCGCACTCTGTAGTACCAGGATCAGTTTCGTACGAAGCTAACTCTCTCAAGTGTTTTACTATATTTTTAGTTTTAATTTTATCCATACTTCTGCTCCAGTTTATCTGCTATGTACCCACACCATTCTCTTCTAGTTCTACCGTATTCAGTTTCTATGTCCCATAGGTCTAATTGCCAGAATGCTTCGTCAGGGCCCATCCAATCATGTTGTATCGGATACGTTTCATTACCTGAATGGTTTGGGTGTTTTTTTATTATACGCCTACACCTATAACGAAGAACTGCATATTTAAAAAGATCAAGGTAACTAGTAGGGCGTCCTACTATGACCCTAATTTCCCAACATATACCCTGCTGCCTACGCCTTGGCCCGTCCACACCTGAAGCTAATTCCCTTAACCTCTCTATTAATTCTCTAGCTTTGCTTTGCATATTTCTTCTCCAATTTATCTGCTATATACCCACACCATTCTCTTCTAGTTCTACCGTATTCAGTTTCTATGTCCCACAGGTCTTTTATATCATAGAACGCATTATAAGAATCCATACTAGGGTGAGGTATTGGGTAGTTCTTGTCGCCAGAGTATTCCGGGTGCCCTAGCATTACACCTATACAGTAATCATATATACCACTTGTGCAATAGGGTACGTTGCAAATCTCTCCACATATACCTAACATTGTACTCTCAGGGTCAGTCTCGCCAGAAGCTAACCTTCTAAAATGTCTTACTATAATCTTGTAGTCCATTATAAACATCCTTAACCAATAAATACTTTGTACAGAAAAATTTGGTACGCTACAAAGACTAAGAAACCAAGAGCCATTAATTTAATTATACAAGCAGGATTATTGGCTTTTGTTACTTTATAGTATATACCACTAAGTACTATTACGTATATTAATGCCACCATTATAAACATCCTGAATAGTTATTCATATGCTTAGCATCTTTTCTTTCTTTTACAAAGCGTGCAAAAGCGTCAGCCCTATGATCATAACTCTTTATTCTTTCGAAGACTTTGCAGTTTTCATTCTTAACATCATTAAACCTATTAGCCTCTTTTAATGTCATTGGGTTTGTAGTTTGCACTATATACCCTGCAGTACAGATAACCCCCCTTTCTTTAGTTGCTTCATTAAAAATAGCTAAGAAGAGGTCTTCCCCTTTAGCCGCTTGAGCAACAGCCCCTATACTCATCTTAGTACGTACTTCTACCCAGCGACAAGCTTCTTTGTCTTGCATATATATTATACGCTCCCTAGGTTTCGTAGTGTTTCTCTTTTCTATGTAAGCAGTAACTTCTTTTAGTGTGTACTCTTTTACATGATGTACTGTGTATCCGGCAATACATATCGGTATCCATTTGTCAGCTTTTTTATCAAACACTGAGATGAAACGATCAGCTTCTTTTCTCTCTTTTTCCAAAGCTGCGTCAATTTCCCTAACTCTTAGAAGAACTCCACTGTTTAACTCTTTTAAGTTATTAATCTCTTGAGCACTTCTTGCAGCGTTTATCCCGTATATATTACCTATTTCTTCTAATCTTTTAGCTTTCAAGCAGCTTTCCCTTAGCTTACCCCCTGCTGTTAATTTACCCATCTTATCTGCATTTAGATCTCTAACTATTAGATCCGCAACTTCTCGTGAGCAAGTAAGCACGAAAGGTGTACGGTTACCAATGATACATTGTGTAACCCATCTCTTTAAACAAGTATTGAAGACTACGTAATATTCACCTTGACATTCTCCCCCTCTATATTCAAGGATGTATGTGTTTACGATCCTTATGATACGTAGGTCTTCGTCTGAATAGTTATTCATCTTAGTCTCCCGTCTGCGGTCAGTTCCATATTAGAACCAGAATTAAGGTTGCGTACAAGTGCCTGTGCTGCATGGTACTCGCACATAATTATTCCATGTATTTTTACATGTGTACCTACTGCAACCCACCCATTATCGTTGGCACAGGAATGATACCCTACGTAGTACTTCCTATATTTAGCAGTGTTGGGGTCAAAGTTTGTTGTTGAATTAGATTCTTCTGCATAATAATTAAGGATCTCCCTAATTTCCATGTCTTCAGATCTTTTTGACTCCTTCTTTATTGCCTGTTTAATTCTAAATAACTCTTTCTTTAGGTTTTGAAGTTTGCCCATTTGATTTCCTTTATTTAATTTTAATATATTATACCAAATATTAGGTTGTTTGTCAAGAATTTTTTAACCGACAATACCTATGGATTCAGCGTACTTCTTCCACTTCTCTGTTTTTACCTTTCTAGCCTGTATATCATGATAAACTAATTCACTATCCTCACACAGCTCGTAGCAGAGACATTCCCATACTCCCACCATATCTGTAATCTCCTGTCTAAGCCTATCTAAGTTATGTGGCCCGCTAGGTTCCTTGATATTGATATCATACACACCAAACCTAAGGCACTTACCTATGTTTTGCTGAATTTCCCCACACTCCTCCCCTAGTTGGGCTAAGTAGTAACTTACTGTATCTATATGCTGTTCAGCTTTATTCATTGTGTATCCTCCTTACATAATCATCAAGTTTATACTTCATTTTTCATACCACGTATATATATACTTTGGTGGATTTAAACCTAAACAATGTTCGTCTAAGTACTGGTGTTTACGGCACTTAGAGCAAGTCCTGGTTGCTTCTTTTATCGCTATACCAAATTTTCTATCTAAATAATACTCTGCTTTAGTATGTTTCCAGTCGTGAAAACCAAAATCACATTTTACGGTTTTTGCTACTTCTTTAAGTTCGTGTATTAAACTCACGCTGTTGTCTCCTCTAAATTAAAGAAACGCATAACTTGTTCCTTAGTTATAAGAATAGGGCCCGCCTCGGCACATACAGCTAGCTGATTATTAAACCTAGTAATTAAAACTGCGCCCTCGCCATGTACTGTCAGCTGGGTTGCATTAAATTCCTCGTATGCAGGTGTTTCAGTAGGTGTTTTAATCAAAGCCACACCGTTAGCACTTATAATAACATCTTCATCAATACGCGCACAATGGCCGCCAATTAGTGCCTTCTCTCTCATAGCTAAGATGTGAATAGTATCTCCCCCTCTCAATTTATCATGGCCTACATGATACTTATCTAAACCCATATCTATGGCCATTCTTTTGTTGCACGAGTATGAGCGGTTTATATTAGTAACTACCACTTTGTCTCCGATTTTCATTTTATTACTCCAATATTATTTTATAATTATCAAAATCAGGATAAGTATTAATGCCCATCTAAGCATGAACCCAAGTCCTACTAATGCGTTATCCATTGTTTATTTCCTCTAAAAAACCTGTTACTTTAAAGCTATGTATATCCCACCAGGAAACACCCTTAGGTTCGAGGTTCTTATAGCAATAACCATCCCCATCCCATACGGTTACTACACAACCTTCAGGTACTGGCGGTGATTCCATCCACTCATTATGAACATGTATGTGCCCTATTCGAGGTCTACAGAATAAGTACTCTGTGAATACATGTAATGGTTTATACGTATACCTACCTGAATCGTGTAGCGTTACACGTTGGAGCTTACCTATTCTTGTTTTATTTTTGGGGAATCCCTTTGCATTACTAAACTCACAATCGATGCCTGATTTAATACACACAACCATATCAAATCTCTTTGGTTTCGACTCTGATTCCGGCATGTGTTCTAGCAGCATACCTAGAGTAGTGCTTGCTATCTTTTTGGTACCCTCGATAGCTGTATGGTCTGCTATAGAGGTAGTAAAGGTATACATCTTACCTGTTTCTTTATCTACTAATGATATCTTATCCATGTTTAAACCCGCCCTTTATAATCATCTCTTACTGACATAATACGGAATATTCTTATCTTATCCCAGTCCAGCGTACTGTAGTCGTCTGTACTAACGATCCAATATTCACCAAAATCTGCGTAATGGATCACATAACCTTCAGGAATAGGAGGTTTAACCCATCCTGTTATTGATGCATAACTATCATTAAATATTGGTTGACAGTGTTTAAAACCATCACCGCGTTGATTAATGTAACTTTTAATCATACCTTTTTTTATTTCTTTTAAATAGCCGTATTGTACATCGTGAAAATGATCATAAAACTCCATCATTAAACCTGAGCCTATAAAATGATACATTTTAATACCTTTATTTTCATTGGCTATAGCTTGGTCTAAACTGACCTCAGCTTTAAACAGCGCTATTCTAGCCGCGCTTATTGAAAAATCATTTCTCGCAGCGACTAATGCATAATCATCTTCTAGTTTTCGTGTTTTCTCTTTAAGGTCGTTCTTTGCTGCTTCTACCTTCTTTTTTGCTTGTTTAATGTTCATTATTTTATCTCTCCCATAAGTCTTTTTACTTCGTTCCATAACAAAAGTGCTGCATCCTCTGCTGCAACTATATTATCATCATCCATTCCACACTGTTCGCACTCATCTTGCTCACAATCGCGAGCATTAAGTCTATTAGCTAACTCTACTGCTAGCGGGTTATCACCTTCTAGTAAGATATGGTTTAATAACTCTTCGTCAGTAAAGTGTGCGTATGTGACATTAAATTGCGCCATTGTTTATTTCCTCGCTAGCTCTGTCTCTAACCTAACTATTTTATTATCAGCTATAGTTAGCTCATCGCTCACATCACAGTAATCACAATCTCTCATGTCGCAGTTGTTACAAAGGTTATCTGTATCTTTGAGTATCTGCTCAAATCTATTAGCTAACTCTACTGCTAGTGGGTTATCACCTTCTAGTAAGATACGGTTTAATAACTCTTCGTCAGTAACGTGTGCGTATGTGACATTATTCATTGTGGTACTGCCATAATATAGCGTTGCATATATTATGTACTGCCCCGATTGTTAATCCTGTATCATGGGAGTGCTGTAGTATAGCGTTGCATACATTATGTACTGTCCCGATTGTTAATCCTGTATCATGGGAGTGATGTAGGTGCTCTGGGTACTTAAAAAAATTAGGTGGAAACAGAGATCTATTTATAGATACACTACTCCCTGCCTTCTCTTTTAAAGGCTCTTTGCAGTAGTAACACAAACCTCCCTGATCTTTTTTATATTGTTCCCTAACCTCTCTTTTTTCTGTCCAATGGAGGTCATCATACTTAACTGGTAGTTTATACTGTTTCATCACAACCTTCCTTAGCATAAGCTACTTTTATCTCTTTAAGTAGATTCTCGAAAGTAATAGCGTTACTCCAGCAATGAGTGAAACCTACGGTAGAGGAATCTTTATGTACCCGCATACCTTTTCTGTACCCTTTAATTTTGCACTCTATTGCCCGCTCGTAACTCTCTCTGGTATCATTACCTATTCTATTAGAGTGAAACTTATGGAGTAGACTTGATACATTAGGGGCTTTCGTACTTGATTCTTTCACCTGTTTTCTGAGTATAGACTCAAATAAAGGTACTTTAGTGAAGTACCTTTGCCGTATCTCAGCTTTACTGAAGTGAGACATAACAACAGCTCCAGGGTACGTGCATCCACTTAAATAGATTTCCTCCTCTAATACAGCAGCATAGCCGTTGCCTATATCGTCCCCACGACCTACAGAAATAGTGTACAGGCTTTTAAATTCTCTATTCATCATTTTTCCTTTTATTTAACCTAAATTTTGGCTCAAATTCCAAGTTTACTGTCTAACACGCCCATGTTTAACTAGAATCTTGTCTTCTTGGTCTAGAGACATCCCTTGGCCGATAAACCTAACCCCTGCCTCTTTCCGAAAAGCTCTAGAGTACTGTTTCTCTCTGCAAAAACAACATTTACCGTCTACCTTACTGGCGTACCCTTTATTGCATTGACATACTAATCTATCTTTCATTTTATCCCTTTTATCCAATCTATAGCTTCTTGTAGTGCGTCTACAGCTTCGTCTTTTGTTACTGTGTAGTCATTTACATTGGAGCAATCAAATCTTGTAGTCTTTCCACCTTTAATTTTTCTCAATTTTATATTTAACACAATTTCTCTTATACCACTACGTTGCCCTTCATACTGTTTCATTTTCATCATCCCTAACTAAATCCAACATCTCCTGTGCTAACTGCTTAATCCCTGCCTCATCAAGGTAGTAACTTGAGCTAATATACGCATCTTCTCCTGTAAGTTTTATTCTATTATAGGGTGCACATTTAAAATATACAATTCCACTTCTTTCTAGTGCTCTTAATATTGACATAAGATGTTCTCCTTATTAAAAATTATGTATTCTTTTAGGGGGTGGCTCTGGCGGCCTAGGTAATTTATCTTGGTACTCACAGGTTATTTTAGGTGGGTAACCTACCTTAGAACATACCCTAGCACCAAATAGAGTGCGTTTTACTTTTTTATTACTACACCTAAGATTGGAAAAATACTTACAGTTAATTTTTACTCTCATTACTTATCCTCCAATATCTCTTTAGTTTCGTGACACCATTGACACTGATGAATTTCTCCATGACTGTCATAATTAGCACCATCACCATCACAACTAGAACAACGTGCTTCACCTAATAAAATTTTTAGCTTTTCTATTTCGGCCGCTTGCTCTTTAATTGTCGCCTTTAAGACTACTACCTCAGCCGTTATTCTTAAAGTTTTAAGCTCAAGAGCGCAAAAATCTGATAGCGTTTTCATTATTTAACCTCCTGCAATGCAAGTAGTAAGCATTCTTTTAATGCTCTTAGTGGGTTGTCACTATCTGCATATATAGAAAACCCCCAGTCGCACAAATTAACTCTGTAGTCTCCTGCACGCTCGCCACTAGGTTCAAGTAGTGGAGTGACGGATATATTACAATCAAGAGCTAAAGGCATAAACTCATCCCAACTGGCGTCTGTCCAATCTCTCCACTCATGCTCTGGAAGGATTGCTTTACCAATCGCCAAACTTAGCTCCTCGTCTGTTAACTCTTTAATGTTCATTATTTAACCTCCAAACTTAAACTGTATTCTAAAATGTCACGAACATATATATATTTCCTACCAACTAAATCCACATGCTCTAGTGTATTTTCCATCATTGCAAAAATCGACTGTAAACGACTTTTTCCTAGATATCTTCTACCTGTACGCTCTGTTTTTAAGTTTTCTAATAAATGGTTCATTATCTTATCCTTATTTTATTTAAAAACTTATTCCAAATAGAATGTAACGGTTGTTCGTTTATTTCTTTTGTGTTTTTAATTATCTGTAAAAGATACTCCATCCTTTCCGTTCTAGCTTTAATTCTCTGATCTTCTACCGCTATAAGGTGATCTATATTTTTAATTATTTCATCAGTTTCCATTATCTTATCCTTATTTTATTTACAGTTATCATTTAGACATTCTTTGGTATGAATGAATTGCTTTTAATGTCACCGTTATTTTATAAGTATCGATCTAGCATTTATCATGTGCCTTCATGGGTAGATTTAAAGTTTACTCTTTTAATTAAATGTTTATATGGGGTGAGGCTGTCAATTCAACGCTCGGTCTTATCATTGCAATTGTTTCAG
>JAAEPD010000677.1 GCA_024222455.1 Aureispira sp. | reverse complement strand
TAAAACTATTAAATGACTTTTCCGAAGTTTTCAATTAGATTCCCTTTAGTATCGACACCTTTAGTCCAACGATAATATTGCAAGAAATAACGAACAGGTGCAAACATCCAAAGCATCACTAAAAACAAGAGTGCGAATACAGGCCCATTATTAATAATATTGCCTATTGTAGCTGCTCCCATCAAACCAAAACCTGCGACAGATACAGCAGTTCCCATTCGATCTAAGGTATCAAATTGGTATTGTCTTTTAGCAAGGTCAGGGGCATCTAATACTTGAGGGTCTAGCATCTTTTTCTATTATAATTTATTCAAAACATGGTCTAAATTATAATGCTATTAAAGGCATAAAAAGTTCAATTAGAACTTATACCTCGCTAAAGGAGCAATGTCATGCCCCACAAAATCCCCTTTTTGGTATTTAAAGTAGGCAGTCATAGCAATCATAGCAGCATTATCGGTGCAATATTCAAACTCTGGAATATAAGTATTCCAACCTCTTTCTTTGCCTATAGTTGCCAACGCTTGACGCAAACCAGAGTTGGCTGAAACACCTCCAGCTATCGCCACCTCTTTTATGCCTGTTTGTTTGCTTGCTTTTATCAGTTTATTCATCAGAATAGATACAATTCTATCCTGTACAGAAGCACAAATATCCTTAAGGTTTTCTTCTACAAAATCTGGATTTTTGCGACGATGCTTTTGCACAAATTGTAAGATATTTGTCTTCAGACCACTAAAACTAAAATCTAGATTTGCCACAGAAGGTTCTGTAAACTCAAATACAACATTACCTTCTTTTGCCAACTTGTCTATAATAGGCCCTGCTGGATAGTCTAATCCTAGCAATTTACCTGTTTTATCAAAAGCCTCTCCTGCTGCATCGTCTATAGTGGTGCCTAATATTTCCATTTCTAAATGATCATGCACTTTTACAATCTGCGTATGCCCTCCCGAAACGGTCAAGCACAAAAAAGGTAACTGGGGTTGAGGAGCATCTATAAAATGTGCTAAAACATGAGCTTGAATATGGTTAACCTCTATCATAGGAATATCCAAACTCAATGCTAATCCTTTGGCAAAAGACACTCCAACCAATAAGGAACCTAATAGTCCAGGCCCTCTAGTAAAAGCGATAGCAGATAAATCTTTTTTATCGACTCCTGCTTTTTTTAATGCAGCATCCACTACTGGAACAATATTAGCTTGATGTGCTCTAGATGCTACTTCTGGCACTACACCTCCATACTCTTTATGGATACTTTGACTTGCTATACAATTAGATAGAATCTTAGCATTTTGGATGACAGAAGCAGATGTATCATCGCATGAAGATTCTATGGCTAAAATAGTTATTGTTGACATAGTAAATTATTATACCTCAAATACTCTTAAACCCAATAAAAAATGATATTTTGTAGGTCTTTGTTCAAAAAAAAAATCTAAGCCTTTTTTTTGAACTAAAACCTAGTAAAAATCGTCATTTCTATAAATGAGAATTAAATCTTAACAAATATTTTCCAACTTAGGATTACCCAAATATATGTTAAACTTTTATCAACTAAAGGGTTTTGCACGAATTTAGCCATCCCTTCAATAGAGAATATACGTTTTTTATACATAAAATAGATAACCATTAAGGACCAAGATCAACATATTCCACCACAAGATGCTCCTGAAGCACCAAAGGAAGCTGCCAAAAAGAAAAGTTGGCCAGCTCGAATAGTGGGTTGGTTTTGGAAATGGACAAAACGAATCTTAAAGACAATTATCTTTTTAATCGTTTTTATCTATGGAATTCTTTGGATACCAGCTGTACAACAATTCATAGGGCAACAATTTACTGCTATTCTATCCGAAAAATGGAATACAGTTGTTCGTATTGACCGTGTCCATATCCGTCCGTTCAACAATGTCATGCTCAAAGGGGTTTATATCGAAGATTTGCATCAACAGCCCATGATTTCAGCAGATATGATAGAAGCTCGCAATTATAATATTTGGGCGTTGTTCAACAAAGAAATAGATATAGGACATGCTGTAATACATAATGGTTTTTTCGACTTACATCGTCGTGAAGGAGATCCTTTTCTTAATTTAGATTTTATTATTCGATTCTTTTCACGAACAGGGCCTCGCAAAGACCCACCACCCGAAAAATTTAGATTTAATATTAGATTTTTAGAATTTGAAGGGTTTCATTTCCGTTATGGAGATGCTACGGCAGGTACTGTCTTGGATATTGAAAGTCGTCGCGGTTATTTTGATAATAGAGATGTAGACCTTATTGGCAAAAAGGTAATTGCAGATTCTATCTTATTTGATAGTGTCATCTTTACAGTTAATATTGATCAGAAAATTCCTGTGCAATTTACAGCAGCTGATTCAGCTAGGCTCTACCCTCCTTTTGACTCTACTATTCCTTATTGGAATCTGGGATCGGATCGCTTTAGGATAGAAAACGCAGCCTTCATCATGCGAAATCGACGAGAAGAAGTTCATCCTGAACGAACTCTTGATTTTGCTGATTTGTTTGTGAACAACTTCCGTATGGATGTTCATAATTTTGCTTTGCAAAAGGAAGTATTTAGTGGTTGGGTCAACCAACTAAGAGGTACAGAACGTAAAGGTTTTGAGTTAGAAGATTTTCATGGAAATGTGGAAATTGGACCTAAAAAAGTAGGGATTACCAACTTTAGGTTGCAAACGCCCAATAGTACAATTGGAGATTCTTTAGTGTTCAAATACAAGCGGTATAGGCATTTTTATGAGTTTGTAGATAAGGTCAAACTTTCTGGCCAACTCAATAGTACCACTATTCGATTTAGAGATATTGCAGCCTTTGCTTATCCACTCCACAAAATTGAGCTATTTGAGGCTAATTTAGATGAACCTATTCAAATAAATGGCGATTTCAAGGGAACTATCAATAACTTCAAAGCTAAAAACTTAGATATTAGCTTAGGCAACCATACCGCTTTGGAAGGTTCATTGAGCATGAATAATATTACGTTTCCTGATGAAGCCTTTATGATGGTGGATTGTGATCGTTTCACGTCTCACTATTCTGATATGGTCAAAATTATCCCATTTGTGAAATTCCCTAAGCAGATAGCAAGAATGGGGACTTTAAGATTTGAGGGTAATTTCACAGGCTTCTTAAGAGATTTTGTAGCTTATGGTAAGTTGGAAACACAACTTGGAAAAATAGATTCTGATCTTAAGATGAATCTAAGAGGAGGTAAAGAACTTGCTAAATATAGTGGTCGATTGGCTTTCACTGATTTTAATATTGGTCGATTCCTTAACCACAAAGATTTAGGCAGCATGAGCCTAAGTAGTAAGGTAACAGGGACTGGACTGACAATAGATAGTTTAGATGCTAAATTGAAAGATGCAGCTATTCAATATTTTGATTTCAAAGATTATCATTATGAAAACATTGCCTTAGATGGTCATTTCAAGAAAAAGACATTTAAGGGGCAAGTCAAATCCTTAGATTCTAACTTCCATTTTGCTGTAAAAGGATCTGTTGATTTGAACACAGATATTCCTAAAGTAGATATTGCAGGTGTTATTGATAGTATCGACTTCCATAAGCTAAAGATTATAGACAAACCCTTAGGAATCCATTTAGATACTTTTGATATTCAAGCACAGGGGAACAATATAGATAATTTTCAAGGACACTTAACCGTAAGGGGTAGCAGAGGACACTACAACAATGAATATTACAATCTAAAAAAAGTATACTTAGATGCTAGAGATCAGATAGGAACAGATACTTCTTATTTTGCAGGTATTCCAATTGTAAAACCTGATACTACACGAAAAATCAAACTTCGTTCAGATATATTAGATGTAGACCTTTTTGGTAAGTTTGACATGGTCAATTTGCCAAAATCTATGCAGCGTTTCGTGAAACGTAATTATCCGAATTTATTCCGAAATTTAGATTATTCGACTGAAGAAGGTTATATCCCTGCACCGCAAGATACTACCATAAAAATTACTTCTATTGCAAGTTCTTTACTGAAGAGTGTAATAGCTAAGGATACCATTCCTCAACAAACCTTTGATGTAATCATACGCTTAGATGATTCTCAAAATTTTACCAAAATCTTGAGTCCAGAATTCAAATCACTAAAGGGTATTTATCTTACAGGTAGGTATAATGGAAGAGATGAAGAGTTTGATATAGAAGGAGATGTAGAAAACATCCATGTAGGAACAGTGCGCATAGTAGACGAACAGATTATAGGGCATGCTGTTAGAAAACGATTTTGGCTAGAAAATGGGATTGGCGGAATCCACATCGGTGATTCACTTCGCTTACCCTCTATCGACCTAAAAGTCAATGCTCTAAGTGATTTAGTCACCTTTAGCACCAAAGTAGATAAAATAGGCAAAGTTGCCTCTAAAATAGCCTTGAATGGCCAAATTGCAGCAAATGCAAAGGAAATGGAGATCCGCTTAAACTCTTCAAATCTATCCATTTTGAATCAGCCTTGGACAATCAATGATGATAATTACATTCGTATTGGCAAACAAAAATTAGACGTACATAATGTTCGACTGACTAATGATATACAGTTGATAGAACTCAGTAGTATCAAGAATAAAGGTTTAGCACTATGTATAGAACATATGGATTTGGGATGGTTATATGATCTAGTTCAAGTTCCTAAAATAGATATAGATGGTTCTTTCTCTGCAGACCTAAGAGTCGAAAATATATTCAAACAACATGGTCTAGAAGCCAATGTCTATTTTGATAGTTTGATTATCAATGAAGATGCTTGGGGTAAATCCTATCTCAATGTAGTTGGAGATAGCCTAAAGGCTCCTTTAAATTTAGCATTTGTGCACTCTAGTCCTTTAGTGGATACACTTTGGCTAAAAGGCTCTTTTACTCCATTTTTTGCTACAGAGGATAAAAGCATGCAGAACTACCTTAATGTTCATTTTGAAGTAGGTGATGCTCAAGCTCGTATTTTAGAGTATTTCATGGAAACTCAAATTTCGAATACAGTAGGAACTGCTGATGTAGTTGGTAATCTTAATGGTCCTATCAATAAACTAAATATTGGTGGTACTGGCAAACTCAAAGAAGTTGCCACTTCTATCAATTTCCTTAAAACTAGATTTGCTCTAGCTCAAGAAGGAAGAGTCACCTTAGCTAATGATGGCTTCCATATCATACCAAAACCCGAATATGATGATGATGGTGTTTATGTAAAAGGGGGGATCCCAATTATAGAAGTGAGCAGACCTAACGACACTGCTTATGTAGCTGGCTCCATTGTACATAATCGATTCAAGAACTTTGGTTTAGACCTATACATGTACCTCCGAAAGAATTTGGTTATGAATACAACCAAAGACGACAACAGTACATTTTATGGAAAAGTCTTTGCTAGTGGTGAAGGTCATTTCTTTGGCCCCTTTGAACAACTCAAACTTACTGTAGATGGCAAAACAGAAGCAGGTACTATATTAGAGCTACCTTTGGGCGACCCTACAGAGGTTGCAGAGGTTAACTATATCACATTTGTAGACAAAAAAGCACAGCTAGAAGATACAACTTCTATCAAGGATCAAGTAGCTGCTGGGGGGTTAGACCTAGAGCTAAATATAGAAGTAACTCCAGAGGCAGAAGCTCGACTCATTTTTGATGAAAAAGCAGGCGATGTCATAAAAGGAAGAGGAAGTGGATTCTTGAATATTACATATACGCCTAGTGGTGAGTTTGGGATGTCTGGTGACTTCAAAATCGCAGAAGGAAACTATCTATTTACCTTCCAAAACTTGGTGAATAAAAACTTTATAGTAAAACCAGGTGGCACCATTTCTTGGTCTGGCGATCCTTATGAAGCTCAGCTAGATATACAGGCTGCTTACCAACAAAAAGTAGGCTTATATAACCTGATATCTGCCTATATTCCACCAGGTGATGCTGATCTCAAAAAACTAGCCTCTCGCCCTACTAAGATTGATCTATTGATGAATATGCGTGGTTCTTTACTCTCTCCTGACATCAGTTTTGATATTGGAATAGATGATGTAGACCCAACACTCAGAACATCAACAGACTTAGCATTGCGTACTGTAAGAGAAGATAAAAACGAGCTCAACAGACAGGTATTTGGAGTTATTGGTTTACAGCAGTTTTTGCCCTTAGAAAACAATCAAAATCAATCACTGGATCTTGTTTCGTCTAGTATTAGTACATTGAGTGAATTGATCTCTCAACAGTTTTCGCTATATATTAATGACCTAATATCGCAAGTAATTGATGATGTTGATTTCATCTCTAGTTTGGAGGTAGATGTCAACTTTAATGTTCGAGATAATGAATATGACGATGTAGGTGACTCTAGAAACTCAGAGTTGGGATTGGGTGTAGATCAAACATTCCTTGACAACAGATTGCGCTTATATATTGGAGCTAACTTTGATATTGGCAGTAACGATAATTTAGGTGGAATTGATGGTGGTTCTAGCCAAAATTATATTGGAGGTGATTTTATTGTAGAATATTTGTTAACTCCTAATGGCCAATTAAAAATACGCGCTTACAATAGAACAGAATCAACTATATTAGGACGAACTAATCGTTCTGGTATTGGCCTAAGCTACAAAAAAGAGTTTGATAATTTTGGCGACCTTTTTAAAGAAATAGGAGAAAACTTCAAAAAACAAAAAGAAAAACGACAAGTTAGAAAACAGAAGAGATTAGACGCTCGTGCTGAAAAAGCTAAATTAAAAGAAAAAAATATTGGTTAATCCCTCTTAAGCATTGAAATATCTCAATGCTTTTTTACTTTTGCCCTAAGTACACGACAAAACAGATAGCATTTTTTCAATTTAGCACCCATTTTGTATGTCTAACACACCTAGAATTAACAATATAAGCATTGATACTATGCCACTAATCCATCGAGATGTTAGTTGGCTATCTTTTAATTATAGAGTCTTACAAGAAGCCAAAGACCCTTCTGTTCCTCTTTTCGAAAAGATAAAATTTCTAGGCATCTACTCTTCTAATTTAGATGAGTTTTTTAGAGTGCGAGTAGCCTCTCTACGTAGTCTTATTCGACTAAAGAAAAAGACAAAACGACAGATGCATTACTCTCCAGAGGAGATGCTCGCTCAAATCAAAGATATTGTAGATCAACAGCAAGTAGAGTTTAGCGAAATCTATCAAAAACAGATTATCCCTCAACTTCGAGCCTGCAATATTATTATACTACGCCCCAAAAATCTAACAGTAGCTCAACAAGAGTTCATCACTAAATATTTTGAAGAGAAGCTTATTGAACATCTTCAACCCATTCTTATTATCAAAAATAAGATCCGAACTTTTTTAGTCAACAATGCTCTCTATTTAGCCGTCACGCTACAGACTAGCGGAAAAACAAATCGCTATGCAGTAGTTAAAATTCCATCAGATAAATTCCCTAGATTTTTGGAATTGCCTACTCAAAATGCTAAAGAAAAAGCAATTATATTATTAGATGAGATTGTTCGCTACAATCTACCAGCCTTATTTCCTGGTTATAGTGTTCAAGGAGCTCACTCTGTCAAGATGACTCGCGATGCAGAGCTTCATATCGAAGATGAATATTCAGGCAACTTGATTGACAAAATCAGAAAAAGCCTAGCTAAACGCAATATAGGTCAAGGCACACGCTTTGTTTATGACCGAAAAATTCCTAAAAAAACGCTAAACTTCCTGTCTGCTGCACTCAATATGAGTTCAAAAGACTTGCAGCCAGAAGGTAGATATCACAATAACTTTGATTTCTTTGGTTTTCCTAATTTTGGTTTTGATCACCTCAAAGATCAAAAACTCCCACCTTTGAGTCATCCGATACTCAAAGACAAGCGTTCTATGTTTAAATTAATCTCTAAAAAAGATCAATTACTACATTTTCCTTATCAAAAATATGACTATGTCATCCGATTCTTAGAGTTAGCAGCCTTAGATCCAGATGTTACACATATCAAGATTGCGCAATACCGAGTAGCCAAAAACTCTCAAATCATATCAGCACTTCGTATAGCCCTACAAGAAGGCAAAGAAGTAATGGTTTTTATGGAAGTAAAAGCTCGCTTTGATGAAGAAGCCAATCTAGATTGGGCAGTATTACTAGAAGAATGGGGAGCAAAGGTACTCTATAGTCTTCCAGAGCTTAAGGTACATGCAAAATTACTCCAAATAACTAGAGACGAAAAGGAAGGCCCAAAAAACTACGCATATTTAGGTACAGGCAATTTCAACGAAGATACCTCTCGTATATACGAAGACTATGGGCTAATGACAGCAGATCCTCGTATTACGGAAGAAGTTGCAGGAGTATTTAACTACCTAGAAAATGGGATTCGCCCTAGCGCACACCTACAACACCTTATGGTAGGACAGTTTAGAATGCGCAGGAATATTTATAGGCTAATAGAGCAAGAGATCAAAAATGCTAAAAGCGGCAAACCTGCCTCTATTACTATCAAACTGAATAGCATTCAAGACCGTAGAATGATCAAACGCCTCTACGAAGCTAGTAATGCGGGTGTCAAAATCCGAATGATTATTAGAGGGCTTTGTAGTGTTGTTCCAGGCATTCCTAAGTTCAGCAAAAACATAGAAATTATAAGTATTGTAGATCGTTTTTTAGAACATTCTCGTATCTACATATTCCACAACGATGGTAACCCAAAAGTATATCTAGCTTCAGCAGATTGGATGACTAGAAACCTCTATTATCGTATAGAGTGTGCATTCCCTATCTATGATGATGATTTAAGGCAAGAAATATTAGATTTCATCGAAATTTGCTGGAAAGATAATCTAAAAGCTAGAATATTAGACGCTGAGCAAAAGAACCTATACAATTGGAACGATCAAGAACCATGGAGAGCACAACTAAAAACCTATGAATACTATGAAGAAAAACTAAGAAAGCACAAAAACAAAAAGTAACTTAGAGCATTGTTAATTTTTGACAATTAGATGATCTATTTTATAGCTTATTCTTAGTTTAATTCTGTTACTTGAGCTTATTCTTAATTTTTAATTAATCAATTTTAATTTTCTATAAATGTCTGATATACTAAAGAACGATTTATTCTTACGAGCAGCTAATGGTGAAGTTACAGAACGTCCTCCTGTATGGCTTATGCGTCAAGCAGGACGAATTCTTCCTCAATATAGAGCATTAAGAGCTAAACTATCAGGTTTCAAAGAATTGGTAGAGACACCAGAACTAGCCTGTGAGGTAACCATACAACCTATTGATGAGTTAGAAGTAGATGCTGCTATCATTTTCTCAGATATTCTAGTTATTCCAGAATCTATGGGTTTGCCTTATGAAATGATTCCAGGTAAGGGACCATTCTTCCCAGATACAGTTAAAAATGCTGCTGATATAGCAAAATTGGTAGAAGGACAACCTGCTGCTGATGAATTGCAATACGTTTATGATGCAGTCAAACTAACCAAACAAGAGCTCAACAACAGAGTGCCTTTGATCGGTTTTGCAGGAGCACCATTTACTATTTTCTGTTATATGATAGAAGGTAGTGGAAGTAAGACGTTCTCTAAGGCAAAAAAACTCATGTATCAAGAGCCTGTATTGGCACATCAATTACTCGAAAAAATTACCAATACAACTATAGCTTACCTAAAAGGTAAAGTTCGTGCTGGTGCTGATCTTATACAACTTTTTGACTCTTGGGCAGGAGTTTTGAACAACAATACATTCAGAACATTCTCTCTACCCTATTTACAAAAAATAGCAACAGCGCTATCAGCAGAAGTTCCTGTTACTCTATTTGCAAAAGGCGCTTGGCATTCCTTGCCAGAAATAGCTGCTAGCGATTGCAATGTAGTTGGTCTAGATTGGACTACGGATGTAAAATGGGCAAGACAACAAGTAGGTGCCAAACAAGTAGTTCAAGGCAATCTTGATCCTTGTGCCTTATATTCAGATGCTGATAGCTTGAAAGCTACAACAATCCAAATGCTAAAAGATTTTGGACCACACCACATCTGCAATCTAGGACATGGAGTTTATCCAGACACTCCTTTAGATAATGTAAAAGTGTTTGTGGATACTGTCAAGGCATTCAAATACGATGATATTGCTGCAACAATATAAATGAAAAATTGGCTAAAACATATCAAAGCATTGTTTGCCAAAGAAGCAAAACCTTCTTCTGCACCAACTCCTCTCGAAGACAAACAAGAGGAGTTGGTGGAGAAAGAGGTAGCTCCCCTTAGCCCAGAAGAGAAGGAACAAGCGGAGCAGTACGAACAGATCAAACAAATGATCAATAGTGAGGATGATAGCAACCAACAGCTAGCCCTCATGTTCCTACAAAGTTTAGGATTTCCTTTAGATGAAAACTTATTTAAAACAATTTCCGGTTCTGTCCACAAATTAAGCTTCTGGATAGAACATGCTCCAGAAGAAATGCTAGCGCCTTACAAACGGCTAGAACTTCGTCATGGTTTTTTCAAGCAATACCAAGACATCTTCAAATTTGCAGAAGTTTTACCCCATTTCACAAGCCTAGAAGAATTAGATTGGCGCATTGGCCCTTACTGGAATCAATATCCATTAGTTCGCTCTGCCGCCAAGCTCCCTAACCTAAAAATAATGCACCTCAAAGACTGTAGAATGCATTATTTGCCAGACAATATCGGAGAGGCTAAAAACTTAGTAGAACTGAACCTTTTTCTGAATAAGTTAAAAGAATTACCAGACTCTTTTAGCAACCTCACCAACCTCAAAAGACTCAACTTAGCCGACAACGAATTCAGACGTTTCCCTAAGTTGCTTTATTACATGGATAACCTTAAATCCTTAGATATTCATGCTAATCCATTACAAGATATTTCAGCAAAACACTTTGCTGATCTCAAAGGACTAAAAGAACTTCGCCTACCCAAAAAGATAGCTCATTACTACAAGGAAGTGCTCCAATCGAGTATGCCTAATGTTGATTTTAGCACCTATTATTGGGAATTTTAGTTGTAACTATACCTATCTTTCTGTATTATAACAATACACTAAATCCACAAATCCATGTTTGATAAATTCTTGCTACCTGAGGGCAAACTAAAAAACCATGTATTCTCCCCATTTTCCTTAGCCATTTTATTGGATATAATTAAACATTACTGTGAGGGTACAGATTTATATAATGATCTTATTCAGTTTTTAGAGCAACTTAATTATGATAAAGAAACAGCCATAAAACTTATTCAAGAATATGAAAACAGCTCCACTACTTTTTTAAGTAATAATGTACTCTTTCACGAACAAAAATATCCTTATAATAAAATAGACTATCCTAATTTTAGCCAATTTTCGGAAGACTTTGCCCAACGCCCCGCTTTACACAAAAAGATTAATACTTGGGTAAGCAAACAGACCAAAGGCTTAATCAAAGAAATCATTGTACCAGATGATCCACGCTTAATAGCTATGCTAATTAATGCTATCTATCTAAAAGCAGAATGGATTAAGGAGTTTGAATCACCTCAACACCCTTTAAAATTCACCTTACTTAATGGCAAAGAAAAAAAGACTGGTTATCTAGGTAAATCTAGTCTTACAGGAGAAGAGCCTGTTTATTACTATGAAGCAGAATCCTATCGAGCCCTAAGAATTCCATACAAAGATGAACGCTTATGCTTCGAGATCTATTTGCCAACACAAAGCAATGGACTACCTTCTTTAATTAAAGAATTAGAAACTTCAGATCTATATCAGTTATCCAGCAAATTTGAAAAAATTGATAAATATTACTACATCTTCCCTAAATTTGAAATTAAAAACACTCTAGATCTTAAAGAGACACTTTGCTCTTTAGGCTTAGAAAAACTATTTGCCCCAAACAAAGTAGAAGCACTCCAAAATGCACCTTCTCCCTTTTCTATAGATGCTATTATCCAACAAAACTTCATCAAAGTGAATGAAAAAGGAACAGAGGCAGCATCAGTAACTTATGCTATGATGCTAGGCTCTTCTATCTCAATGGTTCAACCTATAGAATTCAAAGCAGAGCATCCCTTTATATTTATAATAAGAGATACCATTTACAATAGTATTATATATATAGGCACACTGACAGAACCACCAGCTTATGATGGCCCTAACTATGAAGAAGATGAGGATGAATTTCCTAAAAAACTATCTTGGTGGCAAAGACTAGTACAGGTATTTAAGAGCTAACCTCAAGCTGTTCAGATAAATATTTTGGTGGTTAAACAATTCAGTTGTACTTTTGGCAATAATCCACAAACTCCGAATCAACAACAACTATGCGCATAATCTACTTAGCACTTATCCTAACTACCCTATTAGCCTGCAACAACAGCACAAAACCCAATAACAACACAGTAAGCAATACTGCCAAAGGCGAAAAAGAATTTCAAGAATATTTAGATCGAAAAGCCAAAAAATATAAAGGTAAAGCAGCCAAAGACATTACAGTAACAACACTGGATGGGAAGACCTTGCAACTCTCCAAACTAAAAGGAAAAGTAGTGTTGCTCAGTTTTTGGTTTATGGCTTGCAAACCTTGCATCACCGAGATACCTAGCCTAACAGAACTGCAAAGCAAATATGGCGAAAAAGATTTTGTACTATTAGCCATATCAACAGATCAAGAAGACAGGCTACGCTCTTTTGTAGAAGGTAAAGCACTGAAATACTCGGTAATAGCAGATGGCAAAACACATGCTGATCGCTATGATGTGTCCACCTTTCCTTCCAACTTTTTGATAGATAAAAAGGGTATTATACGAGAGGTTTTTATAGGTGGTAGCGATTGGAATGCCACACAAACCTACATGGAAGTAAAACCTCACCTCGAAGATTTTTTAACGGAATAATTGTGGACTCTACCAACAAAGAAAAACTATACAACCTTATAGTAGCAGGAGGAGCCAATGCTCAGATTGCCCTCGAAATTATAAAAGGCAAAACTAATCATACCCTTTTTATAGATGAGTTGTTTATACTACAATCTGTGGAGGACAACTGGTCAGACACTAAAAAAGAAGCTCAAGAGTTACTAGAAAAATTAATCGGAGAAAATAGTTGTAAAGTTCTTAATCAGTATATATTAGTTTGTTCCTTCATTAAAAAGGATCAGAGTAGAAACTTACGGTTTGAAGTAGACTTTGAAAAAGTAACACTTGAATTTCCTATCCAAGATTGTTCCCTAAAAAAAATTAGGGATTTTATACTAGCACATCTACTAACTAGCCCTTTGCTTAAATATGATTATCCTAGTTATTGGTTAGACTACTTTAAATGCTTTGGTCAAATTGAGCATGTCAAAATTATAGAAGTACTCATCAAAGAAGAAAAAGTTGGTGCAGACATGTCAAACAACCCTCAAATCAAGACCTTATTAAAACAACTAGTAGAATCATCTAGCTACCAACAGCGCAATCCTAACAACATTCTCTATAATATTCTAGATATACTCTAACAACACACATCCCTGTACTAAAGTACAGTTACAATTCTGTCCATTTTCTACATCTTTTACTCTCCCAAATTGTTCTACCTTTGCTCACAACAAAAGAGAGCACAGCTATGAACACCTTATTAAACATATTCAAAGACTTCCGAAAAGTCAAAAAGCACATATTCTATCTAATAGGTGCCTGCTTTTTTGTGAGTCTTATTGAAGCTGCCTTTTTTATCCTTCTCAACTTCTACCTAAAAGATTTGAATTATAGCGACACTGCTATTGCACAGATCACGGCCTATCGCTATGTAGCTGTCATGCTCCTAGCCTTCCCCTTTGGTTTGTACATAAAAGGTAGAAAATTAGTCCCTTTTTTTAAGATTGGAACTATTGCTGTTCCTAGTGCCTCACTTCTTGTTTTATATGCTTTTCAATACCAAATAGATTGGCTAATTCCTGTAGGAATGACCCTATTCGGAGTTGCCATAGTTTGCATGAACGTAACAGCCCTACCATTCATCATACTCAACAGTCCCAAAGAACAACATTCTGAGGCCATTGCCATGTACTTTCAAGTCTTTAGCTCTACTACTTTCATAGCAGGATTGGGCAATTATGTACTCAACAGTATAGCTCCAGAACTCTTCGATGAGCCTACAGTACTCAAGATTGTTGCCCTTTTGGGTTTTGTAAGCATCTATTTTGTATCCAAGATCAAGATAGAAGAAAACATCTCTGAAAAAATCCCCTTAAAAACAGTGCTACATGCATATGACTGGAAACGAATAGCTACAGTAGCCACACCCACCCTAATCATAGCGATTGGAGCAGGTCTAACCGTTCCATTTCTCAATCTATTTTTTGCAAATGTGCATCAAGTCAACTCCAAAGATTTCTCTCTATTAGGTTCCTTTAGTTTTGTATTGGTCACCATTATGATCACCTTTGTACCTACTATACGTCGAAAGTATGGCTATAAAGTAGCGATTACACTCTTTCAAGTCTTAGCTGTTTTTGCCCTTGTTGTTATGGCAACTACAGAATGGTATGCCCACCTCCCCTTCGCCTTAACTATCGCCATTGCAGCTTTTCTATTGCGTCAACCATTGATGAACGTAGCAGGTCCTGCCACATCAGAACTAAGCCTATACTATGTGGGTGAACGAAATCAAGAAATGATTGGAGCCATCAATGCCTCTATTTGGTCAGGCAGTTGGTTTATTAGTAGCCTACTTTTTGGGTTAATGCGTTCTTGGGAAGTAAGCTATGTCAATATTTTCTTGATAACTGCTGTAATGTATGGGATAGCTATCTGTTGGTATGTGTTTCTTATTTGGAATTATGGTAAGCAACCAACTCAAACTGAGTAAGTTTGTTAACATCAAGAGTACATCTAACTTCATAAATTGTCCATTCATAAACTAAAACAGACCATTCGTCAATTGCTTTTGAAAAAATCTTTTTTTTTCTTGAAATTGCAAGTTAAATGAAACCAATTAAAGGATTTTTTAACTAAGAAATTTTATGAAAAAGCACTTACTTACAATTATTACACTAATGTTTTCACTTTCAGCCATTAGTGCTCAATCTTGGGTAGATATTGCACCAGGAGCTGGTACAGGAGCTGATTTAAATTTAATATTCGACACAACTTCGAACCAAATGTTTTTAGGTTGTCGAGGTTCTAACCAAACAGTCTTTAAAACCTATCTAAACAGCACTTGGGATACTATAGGTCTAGCAGATTTTAGTGGTTCTAGCGGATATGTTCAATCTCCACATTTTATACAAGGCGATAACAACGAATTTTATGTTGCTTTCAGTGATAACACCTTAGGCACAGGAAAGCTATCCGTCATGCATTTTGATGGTACAAGCTGGAACTATGTAGGCCCTCCTCGTTTTACTGCCAACAAAGGATACTATCCAAGTTTAATAAGAGATGCCTCAGGCACTTTGTTTGTAGGTTTTCAAAATGGAGCAGCATCTAACAAGGTCAGTGTCATGAAATTTGATGGAAGCAACTGGGCTTATGTTGGCGGTACAACTGTTTCTGGTTCAACTGGAAATGAGATTCATTTAGGGTTTGATGCAGGAGGTGTTTTGCATGTAGTCCACAGAGATTTTTTAAGACTTGTCGTCAAAAAGCTGAATGCAGCAGGTGCAAGTTGGTCCAATGCTACAGGAGCACCTTATATCAATCGAGTTGAAGATATTGATATGACACAAGATGCACAAGGCAATTTCTATATTATATATAGTGACTTAGATGCTCCTAAAAAAGCAACAGTAGTGAAATATAATGGAACCACTACCACAACTCTTGGAGCTGCTAATTTCACTCCTGGTCAAGCAAAGAGTAACAGTATAAAAGTTTCTAAATCAGGTGTACCTTATGTAGCTTTTGCAGATGTTGCTAATGGAAATAAACTATCTGTCATGCAGTTTAATGGCACTAGCTGGAACAACCTTGGGCCAGCCGGATTCACAGGTAGTCATACTTTTGAAGCAACCTTATCTTTAGATACTGCCGATGTACCTCATGTTGCCTACTATAGCCAAACAAGCTCTGGTGCTGCGATCAAAAAATACAGTTGTGTAAGTAATTCTAATATTTCGCCTACAGCTTGTGGACAATACACTTCTCCTAGCGGTAACTATACATGGACATCTACAGCTACTTACCAAGACACCTTATTCAATGCAAATAGTAGTGGTTGTGATAGTATTATCACCATCAATCTAACCATTAACAACAATAGCAGTTCTAGTATTTCACCTACAGCTTGTGGACAATATACTTCTCCTAGTGGCAACTATACATGGACATCTACAGCTACTTATCAAGACACCCTATTCAATGCCAATAGTTTTGGTTGTGATAGTATTATCACTGTCAATCTAACTATTAATCCTATTGCTATGGGGACTGACACTCAGGTAGCTTGTAATAGTTATACTTGGACCAATGGACAAACTTATACCTCCGACAACATTACTGCTATGGACACTATTGTAGGTGGTGCAGCCAATGGTTG
>JAAEPD010000676.1 GCA_024222455.1 Aureispira sp. | reverse complement strand
TTGTAAATGTTTGGATAAACTAGCTTTTTCTTTTTGTAGTTTGGTCTTAGAAAGTATGCTTGATTTTTGTTGTAATAGGATGATTTTTTTGCTCATTTTGAGCATGTTGGTATAGGTTTTTTGGCGATATTCAGATAGTGCTTTATTCCGTTGTATGAATACTCTAAAGGTGGCTAAAAGAGATAGAGCTGCCTCTAATTCATCCAATTCATAATAACTTTTGAGCTGTATGATTTTGGCTCCTAAATAATAAGAACTATCTGTGAATTCTACTTGATGCAGTAGTTGTAAGGCTTGTTGATACTGTTGAGTTGCATAATAAAAGGAGGCTAGATTAAAGGAAAATATATTGTCCCGAACTTGTTCGTTGATCTTGTCTTTATATCCCCAAATGAATTGTTCTATGGTTGTATATTCTCCTAAACGTAGACCAACAGTTACTATATTTTTATAGTCCCATTCAGATAGATAACCCTCTTCTAATAAGATGTTTTTTTGGAGTAAGAACTGGTGTAAATCAAAGAATTCTCTATAGTAATTAGTTTGTCCTGTATTGAGTTTTTGTATGCAAAAGTTGATGGCATAATCATACATTGATTTTAGCTCAATAGAGGAGAACTGATTAAGGTTTTGAGCTAAAATTGTTTTTACGGTTTGATAGTCTTCGTCTGTATGGGTACGAAGCATTTGGAGTATTGCATAGTAAATGGCAATACTGGGGTGTTGTTGCAATTGTTCAAAATGTTTGTCTACTAACTTGAGCGTTGCATCGAGTTCCCAACAATTATAATTGGATTGTATAATGCTGTTTCGGTTGTGCATATCGCAAGCAATTTGTAGCTTATTAGCTAAATAATAGATATCTAGATGATCACTTTTTAGTTGTAAGTGCTTGTCATATTTTCGGTGTGTTTTGAGTAGGGATGCTCTATTTTGTTCTTCATAATAGTTTACCTGATTCAATAAAGTATTCAAACTACCTTGAGGTGTTTTTTTGAGTTGGAGTTCATATTGTCGACAAACAGTTTGGTACTGTCGTTCTATGTTTAGTTCTCTCAATGATTTGAGACAATGCTCTTTTTGGAGTAGGGGTTGCTGTTCATACTGAATTTGTGCAAGGTATTGATTGAGCAGTTGTAGTAGATCTGAACTAAGGTTATAGAATTTTGACTCCTTGTAGGTGGTTTTAGGAAAAAGGTGTTGATAAACAATAGTTTTGTTTAGATTTTGATGCTCAAAATTTGGTGCGTATTTTAATAGAAATTGGGAGAGTGCTCTAATTTTGGAATGTTTATTAAAAAAAGGAGAATCTACATATTCTTGAAAACGGGTTCGTTGTCGAGTATTTAGTGTTTTTAGGATTTCTATTAATTTAGTTTTTTGCATAAAAATCTAGATTTTAAACGAATTGTTTTCGATTATAAAGGTGTTAGGCGGTTTAAAATAGGTATAAAAAAGTCTAGAAAAGCTAAAAAATGTAATTTTTTTACTGCACAGAAGCCAATACATTTGTAAAGTGAGAAAAATGTAGATGTATAACTGTATTATAACCCATAAGCCAATGAGAGTTTTATATATAATATTGAGTGTAGTATTGTTTTGTAGTTTTAGCTTAGATAAGTTGAGTGCACAAGATCCTTGCGTGAATGGATCTATGACACTTACTTACGATAGTATTGATTATGTGAATGGCCCTCCAACCTTACTACAAACACAGTATAATGGAAATTATAGTTATCAGTGGTATTTGAACTTGGCTCCTATTCCTGGAGCAGATTCTTCTGTGCTGATTGCTACTACTACAGGCTTATATTATGTTCAAGTAACAGGGAATAGTTGTGTGACAAATACGGGTAGTGTTACTATTTATAATTCGCCTGTTGTAAATCTGTCAATAAACCCATCTACTGGATATATATGCGAAGACTCAGGAGATTCTATTAGTTTTACGGCCTCATCAAATCCTAGTGGAGCTAGTTTTGAATGGTATAATAGTAATAATGTTTTAGTGGCTACCGGAAGTTCTTTTACTACTGGTACTATAGATACTTATCGAGTAGTTGCCAGTTATATAGATGGAAATGGAATGGTTGGAAAGGATAGTAGTGATGTTATTCTCAAAAATTATAATCCAACACCAATAAATATAACAGCATCAGACACTAATTTTTGTAATAGTGGTGGGTTGCCTATAGTGTTATCAGCAACTCCTGTTGTCGGTGTTTATTCATGGAATACAGGGAGCACACAAACTTCTTCTATCGCTTTCTCACCTGGATGGTATCATCTACATGTAATAGATAATGATGGATGTGAGCATAGAGATTCTATAGAATTAGAAGGAGGGAGTTTGCTTGTTCCTCCTATTACAACTACCTCTAATTATGTTTGTGATGGGGTGGAGGCTGTCTTGAGTACCCCTTCTTGTATAGGATGTAGTTATCAATGGTTTGAATATACGGGGAATAATATGGCAGGTATTCCTATAAATGGTGCTACAGATACAGCTTATACTATTAATAATATCAATGCTGTAGGAGACTTTTATGTGGTGGTAGAGCAGGCCAATGGATGTAAGGGGGCTTCAGCTATTATAAATATTCAAAATGCTCAGTTTACGGTAGATGTAGAGGCTTCAGATTCTACCTTCTACTGTGATAATGATAGTGTTTTGTTGACAGGAACTTCTTTTAGTGGAGGTTATTATACTTGGTTTGAAGGGAGTGTGCCTATAGTAGGAGCCGCAATGATCAGTGATAGTACAATTTGGGTAAACAATTCTACGGTTATGGGTGTAAATGTGGAGGTAGTGAAACCTAATGGTTGCTTAGCGATGTCTAATACTATTTATATAGCAGACAGTGGTGCCACACTTGATTTGGGAGCGGACACGGTGTATCTCTGTCAAGGAGATACTACTACACTCAATGCAACAATGTCGGCAAATGCGGCAAATGTGACTTATGTATGGAGGTTAGTAGATGGGACTTTTCTTTCTGGAAGTAGTGGAAGTTCTTATGACGCAAGCTTGGCCAATACTTATGTCTGTGAAGGGAGTTCTTCTAATGGAGCTTGCATTTATAGAGATACTATAGTTGTAGAAAATTATCCAGCTCTTGTTCCTTCTATTACAACTACCTCTAATTATGTTTGTAATGGGGTAGCTGCTACTATAAGCACATCTTTTTGTGCAGGATGCAGTTATCAATGGTATGAAGGAGGTCTTGCTATTCCTGGAGCTATAGATACTGCTTATACTGTCTATATTGGATCTGGATCATATCATGTAGTAGTAGTAGATTGGAATGGATGTGTAGGAACATCTTCAATAGTAAATATATATGATACTAATTTTACCGTAGAAGTAACAGCTTCTGATACTACTTTCTATTGTGATAGTGATAGTATTTTATTGACAGGAACTTCTTTTAGTGGAGGTTATTATACTTGGTTTGAAGGGAATACACCTGTAGCTGGAGGAGCGATTGATGATAGTACACTTTGGGTAAACAATTCTACGGTTATGGGTGTAAATGTGGAGGTAGTGAAACCTAATGGTTGCTTAGCGATGTCTAATTCTATTTATATAGCAGACAGTAGTGCTACACTTGATGTGACAACTGACCCCGGAGCTTATTGCAATGGACTGATCACTGCTTCTACATCTCCTGTTGCATCTTCTTATCAATGGATGGATGGGAATGGATCTATTCTGACAGGGGAAATAGATAGCACTTTTTTTGCAACACAACCTGGCACTTATATAGGAGAAGTTACTTACCCTTCTGGTTGTGTGCTTAGAGATACTATTGTATTAGGACATGATCCTACTTTTAATGTAGAGATACAAACAAGTGGCAATCTTGGCTGTCCTTATGCACCAGATACTTTAACTGCATTTGCAACAGGTGGAAATACTCCTTATGCCTATTTGTGGAACAGTGGAGAAGTAACAGAGTCTATAAATGTGTCTTACTATAGAGATAATGGAGGTGGAGTTTTTATGGTGACAGTAGTTGATCCAAATGGTTGTTATGTCAGCGATAGTTTTGAAGTGGTTGCAGTACAAAGAGATACGATAGATTATATTTTAGCACCAGATTCTATGCTTAATATCTGTGCTACTTTGCCTCTCAATCCAGTTGAATGCTCTATTTCTTCGGCCTTTTTTGGAATAGTAGATTCTACTACTGTAGGTTGCTATGATTATACTGCTGGAAGTGTAGCTGAAGTGATAGATACTTTGTTGATACAGTTGGTAGATACAAGTAACCTAGCTTGTAGAGAAACCGAAGTACGGATAGGTACTGCTAGTTGTGTATGGGCAGGAGATGCTGATGATGACCAAGTAGTGGATAATGTGGATGTTTTGTATTTGGGAATGAGTCATGGTTCTACTGGAACGACTAGGGTCAATGCTGGTATTGATTATGACTGTGAGCCTTCTTATGATTGGGCTATGACTGTGGGAAGTCCTGCTATAAATGTCAAATATTCAGATACAGATGGAAGTGGCTTAGTCGATGATAATGATACTATGGCTATTGCTCAAAACTGGGGATTGCTACATCTTAGAGGAGCTAATGTAGTAGGACAAGTAATCATAGAGGTGGATACAGCTACAGTCAATCCTGGAGATGATGTAGATTTGGCTATTTTGATGCATGATACTGTGGTTAATATGGTGTCAGGAGCTTATGGTTTGGCATTTACCATTAATTATGATATTGGTTTTGTAGATACGAATACAGTGTATGTTGGTTTTGATAATTCTTGGATAGGGACAGTTGGGGTGAATGCTATAGGGATGTATAAGGATTTTTATGATCATGGGCAAACAGAAGTAGTTGTAACCCGAACTGATCATCAAAATGTGAGTGGTGTAGGCGAAGTGGCTCGGATGAATTTTACCATAAAAGATGATGTGATTTTGAGAGGGCCTTCTCCCAAACTAAATTTGACGATTTCTAATGTAACATTTATAGATAGTGCTGGTCTCTCAATAGGGGTGTCTCCTCATCCTTCACAGGTTTTGATTATAGATCCTATTTTGGCTATAAATACTCCTGAAAAAGTAGAAAATAAGATAGTAGTTTATCCTAATCCTTCTAATGGAAATATCACCATACAAAGTAAACAAAGTATAGAAGAAGTTGTAGTTTATAATGCACTAGGACAGCCTGTATGTAGACAAGTTGTAAATGGAGGGTATAGACAAGAGCTTAACTTGAAAGAGCCTGCTACAGGTATTTATTGGATAGTTGTGAAAACACAAGAAGGACTCAGTAAGAGGAAGATTTTGATAAAATAATAGAGTGTTTTAGTTTTTAAGAGTATTAGCGAGATGCAAAACCATTTGCATCTCGCTTTTTTATTTTGCAGGATCTTTAATGTATAACTCCCGAAAGCGGGGTTTGAGGATAGGCAGGTAGTACTCTTGATATATTTGAGGTGTAATTGGAAGATTGTCTAACAACAAATATCTAAGTTTTGGCAACTCTAACAACCGATCTAAAAAATCTTTGGTTAATGGAATCTGATTATTAGAGATAGAGAGTTCTTCTAGATTGTCTAACTCAAAAAAACTGTCAGGAAGCTCTTGTAGTTGGTTGTTGGCTAGCCTAAGGTTTTGCAGGTTTTTTAATGCTCCAATAGTAGATGGTAAGGTTGTTAGTGCACAATTAGAGAGTTTTAGCTGATAGAGTTGTTGCAATTGGCTAAGTGATTCGGGGAGCTGTTTTAAGTTGATATTATTGTCTAAATCAAGAGTTTCAAGTTTTTGGAGTTGTTCAATCTCAGAAGGCATAGAAGGAAATTTATTGCCTGCTAAAGATAGGTATTCTAACTTTTTTGCTTTGAGTACAATTGTTGGGAATGTATGGAGTTGGCAACTGCTAATCTCAAGTCGAGAGAGTGGTGCGGACTGAATTAGGGCATTAGGCAACTCTTGGAGTTGTTTGCACCTGTAAAGTATTAACTTGCTTAGTTTAGGCCAGTTTTTGGAGTCTGCATTTATATATTGAATAGGATTTTGACTAATACTTAAGTATTCTAATTCTGTTAATTGATAAAAAACAGAGGGAACTTCCTTTGCTTGATTACAACTTATAGAGACATGACTAATATCGGCAGTATTGAGGGATTCTAAATATTTTTTCGGGATTTTTTGTAGAGGAATTCTTGGAAATGAAAATGCATTAAGACTAGAGTTATAACTTTTTTTAATAAATAACTTTTGAAAATTCTCCACAGAAAATAAAGCTCGTTCTAATAGAAACCGGCATTGCCAAGAATATATAAAGTTGGAGGGTGGTTGCTGTAGAGGAATGACTAAAAACATTTTAGGGTCTAGAGGACTATTGTCTATAATGGCAGAAAGTTTATTGTATAATCTATCTGGTTGATGGCGAAATTTGGTGGTGAATGTCCTGAAATCAGCAGCTAAGTGTTTTGTTTGTTTATAAAAATCCTGATCCCCAATTTGAATCAATTCAGTTAAGTGCTTCTTTATTTGCCATAGCGACTGTATTTGCATTTTACTCTCTTTGAACACAATAATTCCCCAAACCAAGGATAAGAATTGGTGGTCAACTATAGGTTCGTTTTTGTGTGCAATTAAAATTTGGATAGCAATCTCCCAATTGTTAGGCTCCAAGGATAGCAATAGCGTTTTTAGATTATTAAGTTCTTGAGGAGTTAGTACAGGCATTTTAGTCAAGGAGTTCTTTGTGGTCTATTTTTACCGAAATATTTCGGCCTTTAAATTCTAATGGATGAAATTTTTGGTTCTTTGACAGTTTTTGCCAAAACTAGGATTTGTAAGCAAAAACTCTAAAT
>JAAEPD010000675.1 GCA_024222455.1 Aureispira sp. | reverse complement strand
TATATGCTATCTATGATGATAAATCGTATGACTTGCTTTTGTGTAATTTTTCATCTTGCTAAGATAACCATTTGCAAGGACTTAAGTCTTTTCCGTCTGAAGACGGAGGATTTAAACCATTTAGAGGACATTAAAACCTAGTTCTTTTTCTCAAGATGGGTATATACTCAAAGATTTGATTAAACATTATGACTTATATCCTAGCCACATATTCGCGTACAGCTATTCAGTTTTAAAGATTAATGATGTATATACCTTTCATTTAGCAGAATTGAAAATCCCAATGGCTGTTACAAAGGTTGTTGACAATAGTTACGATCTTTATAGTTATGTAGAGGTTGAACTTTGCCCCCTAAACCCCAAGCTAAACTTGGTAAACTTGATCCAATCTGAACACCTAAACTTTGAAGGGAACACCATCTCTATTCAGAAAGACCAACTTTCTGCTGTTCGACTTTTAGGAAGCAATAAAAAAGAAATTTCTGACGATTTTTGCTCCCTTTATTTTACTAAAAGTTCAGTTATAATAGAAGGTGTTTTTAAACCCAAAAATGATCAATTATACACCCTACAACTAGCCAATTTGCATATACCACTAAAGAGCACTAAAGCCCTAAAATCAGGCCTACACAATTATATGGCGACTCTTGTCCCTACTGATTCTGACATCGATTTTATTCAACTAATACTTGATTCTAATTATGGAAAATTTAGACAACAGTAACTTAGACCAGTTTGAACTTTGGAAAGGAAACTCTCGAATAGTTATCGATAAGGACAATTATAGTTTTTATGTCATGCCTCACCAAATTGGCATATTAGGAGGTCGCCCTTTTGTTAAAGGGACTTATATGTTGCGTACAAAACGAGGCAATTTTCAATTGGGAGCTATTGAGGCTAAACAATGTGGGAAAGGTGACTTTGAAGTTACTTTAGAACCAACTAAAGAAGGAATAGATTTGGTCGAAATTGTTCGGAAGGAATGGCTGTTTTAAACAAAAAGAGGTTTTCAGTTATCTCTAACTAAAAACCTCCAATATATCGAATGTATACAATGCTGTTTACGATACAGATTGCAACTCTTTGAAATAATTAACGGTGATCTCTAAGCCTTTCCAGAAGTCAAATAATGGATCGTAACCCAATAAATTTCTAGCCTTAGAAATATCTGCTTGAGAATCTCTAATATCACCCTCTCTAGGATCTCTGTGTACTGGTTTTTGATCGGTTCCTGCTGCTTTAGTGATTCCTTCCCAAAGCTGTAATACACTATAACGACCACCTACACCTACATTGTAGACTTGGTTGAGTCCTTCCTTGTTATCCGTCAACATAGCTTTAACATTGATTTGCACTACATTCTCGACAAATGTAAAATCACGTGTCTGACCTCCATCTCCATTGATAAAACCATCTTTACCATTGAGAGCAGCATCCGAAAACAAAGGAATAACAGCAGCATAAGCACCTTTAGGGCTTTGACGAGGGCCAAAAACATTGAAGTAACGGAATCCTACAAATTCCATATCGTACAAATCACCAAAATTATTAGCAAACAGTTCATTTGTATACTTTGTGATCGCATAAGGTGACAAAGGTGTTCCTATACGATGCTCTATTTTAGGTAGATTTGGCTCATCTCCATACACAGAAGATGATGATGCATAGACAAAGCGTTTGATACCATGATGATGTGCAGCATAAACCATATTGACAAAACCATCTACATTGTTCACAGTAGTAGCATAAGGTTCCTTGATAGAGCGTGGCACAGACCCCAATGCTGCTTGATGGCAGATCATATCAATCCCTTCACAAGCCTTTAGGCAAGTATCCAAATTGGTAATATCGCCTTCTATCAACTCAAAATTTGGATGAGACATAAAAGCCTCTAAATTTTCTCTAAAACCAGTCAAAAAGTTGTCTAACACAACAACTCTTTTAGCTTTATATTTCAATAAATATTCAGCAATATTAGAGCCTATAAATCCAGCTCCTCCAGTTATTAATATAGCCTTGTTTTCTAATGAACCCGAATGATATGGTGTATTGTACATAATAATTATAGATAATCTTTTTTATAATTTCAGAGCCCTTTATTGAGGGCTTAAATATTCTTCTCTCAAAATCTTACAAACCTCTTCTGCTCGTTTGGCTTGATGAGCCTCTATATTAAATACTCTTTTGAATGGTCTACCAGCTTCTCCATATTCAAAAATAAAAGCCATGTGCAAATTAGGACTAGACCTAACTTCTACACTTTTCATTTCTCTAAAATCAAAAAAAGCTTTTCTTTTCCAAAAGATTCCTTTTTGTGTAATTACTGTTTTGTGCTTGCCTTTTGCCTCTAATTCCATCAAGAGCTGATTCGGTTGCTTCTGAATCTCATTCCAAAGTGTATCTATATATTTTCGCTCAGCATTCATCAGGCTCCATATACTCCCAATACCAATTAACAGCCCTATCACCAGTACACCCAAAAAACCTAAATCCCAATCACCCAAAAATCCTCCTAACCCAATAGGCACAGCCCCTCCTATACTCAATGCAGCCAAGAGTACTAAAATATAATTTGTTTGGTGTTTTTGCTGGGAATGCAAATCCAATCTATTTTTACGTCTAAATCTGGGCATAAGGCATATTGGATTAGTCTAATAAATACTGATTTTTCAACACTTGACTTAGTTGCTTCGCTTGCTCACTATTTGCATTAGGAACCTCTACTGATATAGGCACTAAATCTAGTTTTCTAGTCATAGTGGATTCAAATTCAAACTGCAATAAGTCTTTTCCGTCCTTGTGAAGATAATGCAAATTCACCAACTTTTGATAAGTCGTAAACGGATAAAATTTATTATTAATAAATAACGCTTCTTTGGTTATAATAATTGTTTTGTCTTCTTGCTCCCATTGCAATAATATAGATTCAGGATTTGCCAAGACTTTCTCTATAGCCACATCTTGATAATCTCTATTTAGTTTGATAACATACCATAAACATCCTGGCCCTATAATCAGGCCAGCTAGGATCACCATCATTCCTAACCCCAGATCTGCATTTCTTCCTACAAAAGCTAGCATACAACCTATAAATATGGCAGAAAAGCCCAAAATCATGGCTATCGCTGCCAACAGCATCTTCCCTAACATTCCTTTTTGGCTATCCTCCATAATTCTTAATTTTTCATCTAAAGTTTATACTCTTTATTCAACAGGTTTACAACTTCTTTTGCAGCTATTTCCTGCTCTTCAGGTAAATCAATCTGCTCTGTAATATACCATGCATGTTTGAATTCAAAAGATAAAGCTTTTTTATTGCCTTTATCTATTATTTTTAATGCCCTTAAAGAAATTTCGTAACCCTTAAATTTAGTATGTTTCCAATACTTTCGTTTTCTAAAAAGTGTATCTCTAGTTACTATAATTTTATCCTCTTCATTGTTTTCCCATTGCAATAATATATTATTTGGCTTAGACAAAGCTTCTCTAGCGATTAATTCTTCATGTTCTCGGCTAAATTTGATAGAAAACCATATCGTTGGCCCAATAAACAGTGCCCCTAAAATAAGCATTACAAAAGCTAAAGTATTGCTAATATTAGGTAGTGTCATGAATAGAATTCCAAACATAATTCCGAACAAACAGGCAATCGTTAATACTGCTGTCATCCCTATTTTGAGGAACAGTAATCCTTTCTTATTTTTACTCATCTTTATTTATTTTCGATCCAACGCTGATACCACTTATACAGCATGTATAGAAACCATATAAAATGAGGGTTAACATACTTTCGCTGCTCCTTAAAACTATCAACCCATTGCTGCAAAGTAGCTGCATCAAACTCAAAACAAGTCAAAAAATCTTGATCTTGCTTCATCTCTTCCAAATCATCTTTTAAGATCGTCAACAACCACTCTTGCACAGGCACCGAAAACCCTTGTTTAGGTCGTTCTATCAGTTCTCTAGGAACATGTTTGAATAACAACTGTCGTAATAAATATTTAGTAGAATTACCCTTCATCTTCAAATGATCGGGCAATGTCATTGCAAATTCAATGATCTTATGATCCAAAAAAGGATCTCTTCCCTCTAGAGCTACCTGCATAGTTGCTCTATCTACTTTGGGCATTATATCTCCTTCCAAATAAGTCTGTATATCTATTGTTCCTAACAAAGAAAGCAACCGTTGAGGGTCTAGCTCCATAGCTGTTTGGTAGCGCTGTTGATATACAGGATATAATTTCTGGAGTTCTTTAGGTGTAATATAAGTAGAGGATATATGGAAAAACTCTATAGCATCCTTTGCCTTGAGTGCATTGCGCAGCTTTGGAAACTTATTGCTAATATTTTTGTAATTGCGCAATACTGGAAATTTAGAACTGTTGCGCTCTAACCACAGAGGGTCAATCATCCCTGCCATTCCGCTAAACATGCCTCGCATAAATCCAGGCATTTTTTTGATCTTAGGATAGAAATTCTTAGCAATTTCGTACTTGGTATATCCTCCAAAAATCTCATCACCTCCATCTGCCGAAAGACTTACCGTTACATGTTCTCTAGCCATTTTAGCCACCAAATAAGTAGGTAGCCCTGAACCATCACCAAAAGGTTCATCATACATTTCGGGGAGCTTTGGGATCAATTCAGCAGCTTCTTTAGAGGTGCAATAAAACTCATAATGTTCTGTCCCTAAATGCTCCGCAATCAACTTAGCATGTCCTGCTTCATTATATTCTGCTTGATCAAAACCTATGGTAAAGGTCTTGAGCTGTCTACCTTCCTTTTTCTGTAATAATGCTGTAACTAAAGATGAGTCTATTCCTCCACTCAGAAAAGCCCCAACAGGTACATCAGAAACCATTCTTAATTCAAAGCTTTCGGTTAATAAGTCCTCTAGTTCTTCTAATAATTCAGGTTCCTTTTTAGTTGTTATTTTGCTGTTGGAGTAGACCTCTTGAGCATCCCAATATTTAGAGGTTTTTATCTGTTGATTCAAATCTATCTCTAGAAAAGCTCCAGGCTCTAGCTTGTGTGCATGCTTGAATATACAATGAGGATAGTGAATATAGCCTTGTTGCAGATATAAAGAAAGTGCTTCTTGGTCTATTGTTTTATCAAATTTAGGGTGTTCATGAAAAGCCTTAAGCTCTGAACCAAACATAAATAATCCATCCTTCCAATACCAATACAATGGTTTCACACCTACTCTATCCCGGCACAAGGTCAGCTTATGCGTTGTTTTATTCCAAATAGCAAAACTAAACATCCCTCTAAACTGGTGAATCATATCCATTCCCCAAGCCTCAAAGCCCTTAAGCAAGACCTCCGTATCAGTGCCTGTCTGAAAGGTATATCCCATCTCTTTTAGGCGCTTGCGAGGTTCTGCAAAATTGTAGGTTTCACCATTAAATATAATCACCAAATCATTCCAATACATTGGCTGAGTGCCTGCCTCTGAAAGATCGAGTATGGATAAGCGTCTATGCCCTAGCCCTAAATTTTGGTCTCCATCAATAAACTCCCCAGCACTATCTGGGCCGCCATGCTGCAAACTATCACGCATGTTGACCAAAACTGCTTTTTTATCGTAGTTTAAATCTGTATTAAAGTCCCAAAATCCTGCTATTCTACACATAAGGTATGATGTGCTGATTTGATAAAATGATAATATGATAATTCAAAACTATCCTAAAAATAGGAAAAAAAAAGGGACTTATACCGTCAATACCGTATCTACAAAGTAACCTTTGCCATCTACAAGGTGTTGTTCTACTTTAAATCCTGCTTGTTCTGCCAAATCTTCTATTTCGTTGAGTGTATATTTTTTAGACAATTCGGTATGAATGGCTTCCCATTGATCAAATTCGATAGTCAAATCCAGTGCCTTTATTTCTACTGTTTGTTTCTTTTGGCTTACCAAATAACTCTGTAATTCTCCATTTTGAGGATTGTAGAAAGGATAAAATCGGAAATAGTTTGGTTTGAAATTGCCCCCTAACTCACTATTGATTCGGTGCAACAAGTTTAGATTGAAAGCTGCTGTAGTTCCTTTGGTATCGTTGTATGCTTTGTAGATAATCTCAGGACGTTTTTTGAGATCAAAACCAACAATCAATAAATCTCCTTTTTGCAAATAGCCTTTTACTTTTGTCAAAAAAGCTACTGTTTCTTCGTTGGTAAAATTACCAATATTAGAACCTAAAAAGAGTAAGACCTTACGTACATTCTTTTTAGAATTAGCAGCCAACTGCTCCAGGGCTGCAAAATAGTCCATATTCATTGGTCTATAGTCCATATCAGGGAAAGCAGCATTAATACTATCTTCCAATATTTCCATAATGGCTGTAGAAAGGTCAATAGCAGAATACTCAAAGTTTGCTTTTTGGCCAACTAGGTATTCTAACAATATTTTTGTTTTCAGGCCATCTCCAACTCCCATATCTATGACATTGAAGCGCTTATTCCCTCTCGAAAACAGTTTTAGCGCTCGTTCCGTATTATTAGTGATTACATCTGACTCACATTTAGTCAAGTAATATTCTGGCAATTGCATGATTTGCTGAAACAACCAACTTCCTCTTGCATCATAAAAATACTTTGGCAATAAATATTTGGATTCGGCAGTTAAACCTGCCTTTACATCATTTGCAAATTCTTGATTCATTTTTTCGATTCTGATTACATTAATACTCTAACAACCTTTATCAAACCTTTAGATAGTAAATTATGGGTAGTTGATGTTTTTTGATTGGGGTAACTGAGTATTTATTGTTACGTAATAAGTATTATAGAAATAGGTATCCTCAACATAGAGGACACCTATTTTCTTTAACTTGTTTAGCTTTATTATTTGAAGATAGAGCGACCTGGATAAAATGCAGTATCTCCCAATTCTTCTTCTATTCTTAGTAGTTGATTGTACTTAGCAATACGGTCTGAACGAGAAGCTGAACCTGTCTTGATTTGACCAGTATTCAAGGCTACTGCCAAGTCTGCAATAGTTGTATCTTCTGTTTCTCCCGAACGGTGACTCATCACGCTAGTATAAGCATTGCGAGTTGCCATGTTTACAGCTTGGATAGTCTCGGTAAGTGAACCAATTTGATTAACTTTTACTAAGATTGAGTTAGCAATACCGCCTTCAATACCTCTAGCCAAACGCTCTGTATTGGTTACAAATAAGTCATCACCTACTATTTGTACTTTATCCCCTATTTTTTCTGTCATTAATTTCCAACCATCCCAATCATCTTCATCCAAACCATCTTCGATAGATACAATTGGGTATTTATTAGCCCAATCTGCCCAAAAATCAACCATCTCAGCAGAAGAGATCTTGCGACCATCTGATTTGTGGAAATGGTATACTTTTTCTTCTGCATTATAAAACTCAGAAGCTGCTGCATCTAGTGCTAAAACTACATCATCTCCTGGTTTGTAACCTGCTTTTTCTATAGCAGCCATAATGATTTCTAAGGCTGCCTCATTAGAGCCTAAATTTGGTGCAAAACCACCTTCATCCCCTACATTGGTAGAGTAATTTCCTTTTTTCAATACTTTCTTGAGGTTATGGAAGATTTCTGCTCCCATTCTTAGTCCTTCTGCAAAAGTTTCGGCTCCTACAGGCATTACCATAAACTCTTGTATATCTATAGAGTTATCAGCATGCGAACCTCCGTTTAAGATGTTCATCATAGGTACAGGCAAGGTATATGCACCTACACCACCAATATAACGATACAACGGCATTCCAGCTTCTTGAGCTGCGGCTCTAGCTACAGCCATAGACACTCCTAAAATAGAGTTTGCACCTAGTTTAGATTTGTTTGGGGTACCATCCAAATCCAACATAATTTGATCGATCATTACTTGGTCCATTACATCACAACCAATAATCTCTTGGGCTATTACATCCATTACATTCCAACATGCTTTTTGGACACCTTTGCCTAAATAACGATTGGCATCACCATCTCTCAATTCTACTGCCTCATACTTACCTGTTGATGCGCCTGAAGGCACAATAGCACGGCCTACATAGCCATTAGATGTGGTTACTTCTACTTCTACAGTGGGGTTTCCTCTAGAATCGAGTACTTCGCGCGCAAATACGTCTTGAATAATCATAAGTTTCTTGCTCTGATTAGAAAAATTTGAAAATGGTTCAAAAATCGGCTGCAAGGTAAGCTTTTCTAGGTTCAAAACAAAAAAGAGGCGACTGGCATTTCTATAAATGTAACCTTACAAGATTTTTTGGTTTTCCTATTTCTCAATTCGATACCAATTCTGCACTGCATCATAATCCTCAAAGGTCCTTAAGAGCTGAAAACCTAGTTTTTGGAGTATCGCATTAGACGCGATATTTTGAGTATGTGCTACTGCATAAATCTCTGAAAGACCCATTTGTTCAAATCCATATTTCAAGGAGGCTATGGCTGTTTCGGTGGCAATACCTTTGCCCCAATACTCTTGTTTTAGACGATAGCCTAAATCATAATAGTTTTGAATATTGAGCACTGTATTATTTTCGAGCTTCAGCCCTGTCCAGCCTACAAAATCATTGGTGATTTTATCTATAATTGCCCAACGCCCAATACCATTTTCTTGATATTGCTTGCGCACATGCTTAATCATTACTTTACTCTGCTCTAAACTAGTCACAGGATTATTTCTTAGATATTTATGTACCGCTGGATTAGCATCCAAATCAAAAAAGCCTTGGGCATCTTCTTCTTCTATTTCTCTTAAAATAAATCGCTTGGTTTCTACAAATGTTTGCATGCTCTAATCTTTTTTTGTTTCTAATTTCTTCAACCAAATCTTAGGGAATAAATCATCCTTCCTTAGGGTTATTCTAATAGAACAATCGGGATGATATGCTGTTGCCCTCCATGTCTCCTCAAGACAAGTTTCAGCAGGGCCTTGATATTCTTCTTCAATTTCTAAAGTCCAACCTATTCCATCTACTATTGCACTTCCGCTTTCGATAAAACCATAGCCATAGTCTTCATCTTCTGTTAAAATTTGAGGACTGAGTTTGGGAAAATTAGAGTAATAGGCTTTAATTTTTTGATTAGCTAAAACACAAAAAGTAGCAACAGTAGGTCTTTTTAGTTCCAAGATAGTACAAGAGAGCCATTTGGTAATCCCGTTCTTAATATGCTTTGGGATTTTTAGCGATACAGCATTCCATAAAGCAGAATTATCCTGAAAATAGGTCACTAGTGGATAACAGAGTATATAAGACAAATAAGATTCTTTAGATAAAAAAGCAATCAATAAGTCTGCATCCATTGATGATTTAAGCAATTGAATACCCAATAAGACATCACTTGAATTTTTGCTTTTTAAAAATTGTGCGATTTTTTCGTAGTCTTTGTGTGTTTTAGGCATTTTCAGGTAGAATTTTCTCCAACCAAACCTTAGGAAACCGATCGTCTAGATTTACTTGTATTTTAATAATAAAATCAGGATGATGTGCCTTAGCAATCCAGTCTTCTTTGTGTATTGTTTCGGCAGGGCCAATATCAGCTTCGTCTATTTGAAAAGACCAACCTATTCCGTCTATTATATTGTTTCCTTTCCGAGTAGAAGCATAGCCATAACCATGTTGCTCTGTCAAAATACTGGGTTCCAACTTAGGGAAATCTGTAAAATATTTTTTGATCTCTTTGTTAGCTAACTCGCAAAAAGAAGGAATAGTAGGATTCTGGAGGCCAAGCACTGTTTTGGGTAACCATTTAGTAATTTCACCTCTAAAATAGCTAGGGATTTGTGGTTTTACCTCCTTCCACAGTTCAGGGTTTTGTTGAAAAAAGGTTACAAAAGGAAAAGTAATCATATAGCAAATATAAGATCCTCCCGAAAAAACTTGACTAATCAGTTTTGCATCCATAGAAGCTTTGAGCAATTGAATACCCAATAAGATATCTTTAGAGCTTCGACTGCCCAAAAACTGCATTATTTTTTCATAGTCTTTATGCAGATCCTTTTTTTTCTTCTTAGCCATTTTCGAAGCTGTTTTTATTTTTCTGTTGTCGTATTAAATAATAGTTCATGTATTTTTATCTTTTGCGCAAGCTAATCTTATAAATAATCCGAATTATAAAATTAGGAACCCATGGAACAATGAGCATGATAATCTTATTGAGGAATCCAGGCACACTTTCTCCTTTTCCTCTAAGCAGCCTAGAGACACCTACTTTAGCTACATATTCTGGTTTTTTCATCACTCCTAACTTAGTCGCTAACGGAACATTAACTTTATTCTGATCATACAAGGCAGTGGCTGTCGCCCCAGGTAGTAGACACAATACACTTACACCTGTGCCTTTCAATTCTGTGCGTAGTGCTCTAGAAAACTGCCTCAAAAAGGTTTTGGTAGGTCCATACAAAGAGATTGTGGGATAGGGCATTACAGCAGAGATCGAGGATACATTTAGGATAAATCCTTTCTTGTTTTTAACCATAAGTTCTGCAAACAGTCTGCATAATATAGCAGGGGTATTCATATGTAATTGAAGGATAGTTTCAGCCCTTTTTACAGGCACATTAACGACTTCTCCATAGACTAAAATGCCTGCATTATTGACGAGAACTTCAACCTCTAATTTTTGCTCTTGACAAAATTTAAAGATATTGCCAGCCGCCTCTTTTTGCGAAAGATCACAGTCTATGGTCAAGACTTCTATTGAGTACTCTGTTTCGAGTTTATTTTTTAGCTCTTTGAGCTGCTCTGCTTGATTGCTCACAGCTACTATTGAATAGCCTTTCATGGCCAACTCCTTAGAGATATGCCAACCTATTCCTGATGAAGCCCCTGTTACAACTGCATATTTCTTTAATTTTTCCATTCAACATTTATTAGATATTAAAACCTAATATAACAAAATTGCGGTTCTTCCATCAATACTTGACAATCGTTTTTTTAGCTGCAAACTACTTTTTCATATCAAATATAGAAGTATCAAAACTGTATAATATCTTATTGAAGATGTTTAAAAAGCGAACATTTGTTCGTATATTTAGGCAACTCTTGTAAGAATAGTGAATTATTAAATTTTGATGGCTCAATAATTTAGAGTTTGACACTCTTCTAAACGATAGATTATCCATTCAAAATCAAAACATTAAAAGTTCTTAATAGAAAGTACAGCTATAATGACAAAAACAACTACCAGAAAGACAAGCAAACGTCGATCTAAAAAAGCTACTAAATCTCCTATAAACAAAGAAGTTTTGCTCAAAGGCTTTCGCATAATGTGTACAGCCAAAACACTGGCAGAACTCTATGAGGCCAATACCAAAGTAACTTCGAAGTATGTACATGCTACATCAAGAGGTCATGAGGCTGTTCAAATAGCGCTGGCTCTGCAGTTGGGCGCTCAAGATTTTGTGGCACCTTATTACAGAGATGATTCTATCTTGTTGGGTATAGGCATGACACCTTATGATCTGATGTTGCAACTATTGGCTAAGCGAGATGATCCATTTTCTGGTGGTCGTACTTATTATTCTCATCCTAGCTTAAAAGATGATGACAAGCCTAAAATACCTCATCAATCTTCTGCTACTGGTATGCAAGCCATACCAACTACAGGGGTGGCAATGGGTGTACAGTATAGAGAAAAACTGGGAATAGAGTTAGAAAATACTTCTAAGGATAAACCTGTCGTGGTTTGCTCTCTAGGAGATGCTTCTGTGACAGAAGGTGAGGTGGCTGAGGCATTCCAAATGGCTGCACTTAAGCAGTTTCCTATTTTGTATTTAGTACAAGATAACGGTTGGGATATTTCGGCTAATGCGGAGGAAACTCGTGCACAAGATGCTTACGAATATATACAAGGATTCAAGGGGATAGAGGCTCGAAGAGTAGAAGGGAATGATTTTGTGGCTTGCTTTTTAGAGTTGCAAGATATTTTGGAGACTATCCGAAAAGAACGTCGTCCATTTTTACTTCATGCAAATGTACCACTACTTAATCACCATACCTCGGGTGTGCGTATGGAGTGGTATAGAGATGATTTGGAAGAGCACAAAACTCGTGATCCCTACCCTATTTTGCGTCAACAATTAAAAGATGCAGGAATAACAGAGAAGGCAATTAAAACAATAGAAAAAGAGGTTAAGGAACTAGTTGACGCTGATTATGAGCGTGCTCAACTGGCTGAAGATCCTAGACCTGAAGATATATACAATTTTGATTTTGCTCCAACACCAATCACAGAAGAAAAAGGTGTACGAGAGCCTGAAGGCGCTGAACCTACTGTAATGGTAGATAGTGCCTTGACTGCTGTACAAGAGTTGATGGAAGAAAACCTAGAATGCTTGGTCTATGGACAAGATGTTGGAGGTCGACTAGGTGGTGTGTTTAGAGAGGCGGCGACACTGGCTCAAAAATTTGGTGATGATAGAGTATTCAATACTCCTATACAGGAGGCTTTCATAATAGGAAGTACTGTAGGTATGTCTGCTGTGGGCTTGCGCCCAATAGTGGAAGTGCAGTTTGCGGATTATATTTGGCCGGGCCTCAATCAACTGTTCACGGAAGTGAGTCGTTCTTACTACCTTTCTAATGGTAAATGGCCTGCAAGTATGATCTTGCGTGTGCCTATTGGTGCTTATGGTAGTGGCGGTCCTTTCCACTCTTCTAGTGTAGAATCTGTAGTGGCTAATATAAAAGGAGTTAAGATAGCTTATCCTAGTACTGGTGCGGATTTGAAAGGTCTTCTAAAATCGGCTTATTATGATCCTAATCCTGTAGTTATTTTTGAACACAAAGGTTTGTATTGGTCTAAGGTGCCTGGCACTAATGCTGCTCGCACTAAGTTGCCTGACAGTGATTATGTTATTCCGTTTGGAAAGGCTCGTATTGCCTTAGAGGCCGATGAAGCTATGATTGAGGATGGTAAGTCTATCGCTGTTATTGCTTACGGAATGGGTGTGCATTGGGCGTTGAATGCTGCTAAAGATCATAAGGGACAAGTAGAAATTGTGGACCTAAGAACTATTGCTCCTCTCGATATAGAGTCTGTTTATGCTGCAGCTAAAAAACATGGTAAGTGTTTGGTGATAACTGAGGAGGCTGTTAATTGCACCTTTGCTCAGAGTATTGCTGCTCGTGTTCAGGAGAATTGCTTTGAATATTTAGATGGGCCTGTTCGTACGATTGGTTCTGTAGATGTTCCTGCTATTCCGTTGAATCAGGTATTGGAGCAGACTATGTTGTTGTCTGCTGATAAAGTGAGTGTGGCTATTGGTGATTTACTTAGGTATTAGGTAATAGGTAATAGGTAATAGGTAATAGGTAATAGGTAATAGCAAACTGGTTTTGTGTAATTAAGGTTACTTTTTTATGTTTAATTTTTAAAACTATGGCTTATAATGAGGAGTTGGCAGGACGTGTTCGAGATATATTAGAAGGGAAGGAACATTTTACGGAAAAGAAAATGTTTGGTGGTTTGTCCTTTTTATATAAAAAGAAAATGACTGTTGGAATTATAGAGGATAGATTGGTGGCTAGAGTTGTAGAGAAAAAATGTCCTAATTTATTAGCAAAGTCTTTTATAGATCCTATGGATTTCACAGGAAAACCGATGAAGGAGTTCTTGTTTGTAGGAAAAGAGGGGTTTGAAACAGATGAACAAATTCAAGAATGGATTGACTTGGGTGTAGAGCACGCTAAGTACAAATTGAAAGAATAAATTTCATGTTAGGGCTTAAAAGGCATACAGTTCAGTTGGTTTCTCATCATCCTTTATGGAAGGATTATTTTGCAGAGACTAAATCTGCTTTGATGGAATGGATTGGTGCTTATGTTTTGGATATACAGCATGTGGGGTCTACTGCTATACTGGACATTCAAGCTAAGCCTATTATGGACATAGCCATAGCTGTTGCTGATCTTGGAGTATTGAAGTTTATAATAGTGCCCTTGGAGCAACATGGATATGAGTACAGAGGCGATAGTGGTAAAGATGGTGGACATTTGTTTGTAAAATGTAGTTCGCCAGATATTCGGACAGAGCATATACATATAGTACATATAAATGATGAGCAGTGGACCAATTACCTTAATTTTAGGAATAGTCTAAATGATAAGAAGGAATTGGCGCAGCAATATTCTCAGCTAAAAAAAGAATTAGAGCAAAAATATTTTGATAATCGGAGAGCTTATACTAAAGCTAAAAATGATTTTATTCATAAGGTTCTTGAGAGTCTTAAATAATATTAATTATGACACCAAAATTTCATAAACTCACGGTAAAGGATGTTCGTAAAGAAACGGACGATTGTACTTCTGTAGCTTTTGAAGTGCCTACAGAGCACCAAGATGATTATCAGTTCATACAGGGGCAATACTTAACACTGCGCACTGATATTAATGGCGAAGATATTCGTAGATCTTACTCTATTTGTAGTAGTCCTTTAGATTCTGAATTGCGTGTAGCTATCAAAAAAATAGATGGTGGTAAGTTTTCTACCTTTGCAAATGATAGCCTCAAGAGAGGTGATGAACTAGAGGTGATGACACCTACTGGCAACTTCTATACAGAGTTGAATGCAGACAATAAAAAGCAGTATATCGCTTTTGCAGCAGGTAGCGGAATAACACCTATTATGTCGATCATGAAAACGGTTTTGCAAACAGAACCGAATAGTGAGTTCACGCTGCTGTATGGTAATAAAAATACGGCATCTATCATCTTCAAGGAGGAAATAGAAGCGCTTAAAAATAAGTATTTGGACCGTTTTAGTGTTCATTATTTCTTGAGTCGCGAGCGTTTGGAAACTCCTTTACTTAATGGTCGTATTACTGGCGAAAAGTGTGAGACTTTATTTGATAAGTTGATCGATGTGAAAAAGGCTGATGAGTTTTTCTTGTGTGGCCCTGAAAAAATGATCTTTGAAGTGCGTGATGCTCTTTCAGCTGTAGGTGTAGAAGAAGATCATGTTCATTTTGAGCTGTTCACTTCTCCTGATGGTAAATTGGGTGGCGATTCTAAGTCCGTGGAAGTAAATGAAGACCTAAAAGGAAAATCTAGTGCAGTGACCGTCAAGTTAGATGGAATTACCTTTGATATGGATGTTCCTTTTGAGGGAGAAACGGTATTGGATGCTGCTCTAAAAGAGGGTGCTGACTTGCCTTTTGCTTGCAAAGGTGGTGTTTGCTGTACTTGTAAGGCTAAATTGCTGGAAGGTGAGGTAACTATGGCTAAAAACTATGCTCTAGAACAAGATGAACTAGACAAAGGATTTATCTTGACTTGTCAAGCCTATCCTACTACAGAGAAGGTTGTAGTGGATTTTGATGAGATATAGAAAAATAACTTTATAGACAATAAATGTGCTAGCATCTCAAAAGATGCTAGCACATTTTTATTTAGTCATATAGATCTTAGGGCAACGTTTGCAGTGTTTCCCTTTCTTCTTGTATTTTTTGCAACACTTCTTTTTTGCCCCTTTGGAATTTAGGACTGGCAATGCTCTAAAGTTAGGTCCAAGCTTAGAATCCTTCATAGAATTTTTATCTTTGATTTAGGACAAAGATAACATTTATTTAGATTGATTCTAGTTAAAATGAAGATATAAATCTTTTTAACACTAAGTTAGTTTAGCTAATGCCTCATCTTCCTTCTGTCGCATCAAGGTCTTTTCCTCTGCAGTTTTATCGCCATAACCTACTAGATGTAAAACTCCATGTATAATTACTCTATGAAGATCATGAAGAGGCTCTACGTCATAAGTTTTAGCATTTTCGGTCGTTCGGTCTACACTTATGAATATATCACTCTCTACTATCTTCCCTTCACTATAAGGAAAGGTGATAATATCGGTATAAGTATCGTGATTGAGATATTCTAAGTTGATCTTGTGTAAATATTGATCGCTACAAAATACAAAGTTGAGCTGTTGCAAAACACAATTCTCGGCCTCAATGATATTAGCAATCCAATTACGGATATTGTCTTCTTCTGGTAGGACAAAAGAAATGCCTTCACTATGGAAGGCAATTCTCTCTGTTAAATCGATTTTAGTATTCATCTTATCAAATAGATACTGAATTTTAAATGTTTTGTTAGGTATAGCTTAGTACCAAGCTACTGCATACAGAATTGTATTTCTACTTTAGTCCCGTTATCTGAAAAAGATACTCCATCAGAAAGTTGTTTCATTAGGAACACCCCTCTTCCGCCGGGAGTTAAAATATTTTCAGGAGCAGTAGGATCTGGCAATCTCTCGGGGTTGAACCCTCTGCCTTCATCTTTGATACTAAAACAAATTTTGTTAGATGCACAACGAGTTGAAATCCATACTTTCTTACTAGACTTAGCTTCATTGCCATGAATAATGGCATTAGAAACTGCTTCAGTAAGAGAAATGAGCATGTTACCAAACATCTCATCACCGATTTCAAACTGTTGAACGACTTGATTCACGAAAGGTTCTACCTCTGCAATATTCTTGGGGTGTGAATCAAGAATTAAATCCATGTTTGATCCTGTTGTCATTAGAAACCTAGTTGTTTTTTATAGTCTGTATATTTTTGACTTCTTAGATCAAAAACATTCATAAAATTTTCCATTTAACCAAATAGGAAAATTCTGCAGACTATCTTTTTTGGTTACAAAATTAATTCTCAATATTTAGAACATCTAGACTAAAATGCTGGAATTTTGTGGATAATAAGGCTCCCTACTTCCTTCTATCCTTCCTAAATGCGTTTAGTTTAGGGCTCTAAAGTACTTTTCTACGAGATTTTTGTAATAAGGTTTCAAAGATGGCGAAACAGTTTTAAACATTTCTACTTGTCCTTTGCGTTTTTTGAGGTATTCCTCTAGTGCAGGAGGCATTTTTGGTGTAAATTCTTTTGGTTTTTCAGCCTCTCTTTTTTCATCGTATTCACGCTCACGTTCAGCATTTTCAGCTTCTAATAAACGTGTCAAGATATCTTGTTGACGCTTGAGCATATCATTAGGGAAACGTTTGTTGACCAAATCTGTTTCTATCTTGTTCATAGCATCAATCATTTCTTGCATATCCTTTCCACCGCCTTTACCTTTGCCCTGCTTTTTCTTCTTCATATCTTGCATAGCTTTTCGAATAGCAGCTTGTTGGGCAGCCATTTGAGCAAATTTCTTACTCATTCCGCCTTTGCCCATGCCTGGCATTTTGCCGTTTTTCATTTGCTGTTGCATCTGCTTGAGCTGTTCGCTAAGTTTTTGCTGCATTTCTTTCATTCCACCAAACCCAGGTTTACCTCCAGGCCCTTGCCCCTTTCCTTTGCCTCCAGGCTTACCTTCTCCAGGTTTTTCACACATTTGAGAACCAGGCATTTGCTGAGCCATTTGCTGTTGCATTTGGTCCATACTTTCACTCAACATTAATGCTAAATCATTCACACCTTTCATGGTGTATTGTTGCTGTACTACAGCAGTACGTTTCTGACGTTCTTCAAGCGTTTCTAAACTATGATCAAGTGTTCGTTTTACATCAGTTACCTTTTCGTTAATAAATGATTGTAATTGGAATACTCTTTTGCTTAGTGCTTGCAAGCTATCTTCGATGTGATGGAAATCATCTTTTAGTTTATACTGACGTTGTACCAAACGCACATAAGTTGGTGTATTCGGAATTGTTCTGTTGACTTCATCAATCAATTGCTCTTGATCAAAAGACATGCTCACCAAATTTTCTAGCAATTGTCGCATTGCACGCAAATCTTCTTCCATTTGATTCATTTGGTTCATCTTCATTTGCTCTTTCATCTTCTTAGACATCTGCTTCATTTTTTTAGCAGCATTCTTCTGAGACTTAGAAGCATTCTTGTTTTTCTTCTTTTGGAGTTGTTGTGAACTATTTTCAAGATTCTCTTGAATTTCTTGCTCTCGCTGTTCCATATCTTCCTGCTCCATATCAAATGGTTGATCTAATTCTTCGTTTTTCTCTCGAATGTCTTCCATTTTCTTTTCGAGCTCTTCAAACTTCTTATTGATCTCCTCTTGTTTTTTCTCTAGCTCCTCTTGCTTCTTTTTGTCAGCAGCAGATTCTTTTTTATCTGATTTTTTATCATCTTTTGCACCATCCTCTTTTTTGTCGTCTTTAGCTCCATCTGTTTTTTCAGGATTATCCTTTTCTTCCTTGTTGGCATCATCAGGATTTTCCTTTTTGTCATCTTTATTTTCCTTAGCATTGTCTTTCTTAGAGTCATCTGTCTCTTCTGCTAATTTCTCTTGTTCTTTAGCCAAAGAATCTAACTCATTGATAGCATCCATCATTTCCTTCTCCACTTCCATTTTCTTGAAAAGCTCCATCATACGATCTAGCTCTTTCTCTAACTCTTCATCGTTCATTTCGATATCTTCGAGTTTTTCCATGATGTCCTCTTTATCCAATTGGTCAAGCATATCTTGCATTTGCTCAAAAAGATCTTTCATTTCATCATTCATGATCTTATCAAACAACTCTTGCAACTTCTCTTGCTTTTTCTGAATTTCTTCATTGACCTTTTGGTATTCTTCTTGGTTCTTCTTGTTCTCCTTGAAGTTATCTTGAGCCTTTTGCATTTCTTTCTGCAATTCTTTTTGCTGCTCAATCAGTTTTTCTAACTCTCTACGGTCTTGCCAGTTCAGCTCATTCTTTTGTAAGATTTGCTCTTTGGCTTTTTTCACATTTCTACTCAGCTTTTGGATATTCTTCATAGCAGACTCCAAATCTGATTTGATTTCTTTGTTGTTCTCTTGTTCTTGCTCTTTTACTTCCTCTATCGTTGGCATTTCGTAGTACATCACAGGTGTCTTAGCTGACTTGCTACCTTGTACTGCATCATTATCAAACACTTGGAAGTAATAACTTAATTTATCACCTGGTTTTAACTCTAACTCTTTTACATTTAGAATATGCTCATAAGTAGTTTGTTTACCTCTAGAGAAAGGCACTGCCAACTTATCTTCCTTGACAGTTTGACCAGCACGCTCTACCTTGTAGTTGAACTTGAGTGAACGTAGTCCATAATCATCAGAAGCTTCTCCAGCAAAATAAACGATTTTTTCATTTAAGCTATCTTGATATTTTTGCACCTCAATAGCTGGATACAAATCAGGAATAACGGTCAATGTATATGTAATAGAATCACCTTGTGGAAGGTCCTTATTAGTCATAAAGACCTTGTATTGACCATCTCTTGTGATTTTTTTCTTGACACTAAACAGTTTTTCGCCAGATTGTTGAGCTTCAATTGGCTCTCCCCCCTCTGTAAATTTAACTTTGATATCATCAGTATTTACAGACTCAAACAACCAATCTATATTGGTTCCTGCTGGCACTACTAAATCACCAACTCCTTTGACAGACTCATCTTTGCGACCAGTGTATGAAGGATAATCTAGTTTAACATCGAATTTTTCGATTTCAGGTTTTTCCAAAACATCAATAGCATAGCCTTTAGAGGTTACGCTGTTTGCTGTTAGTCTAAACTCAGTATCTTCACGCAACTCTACAAAATTGTATTTAAATGTATTGGGAGTTACTTTTTCTAGTTTATATTTAAAATTATCTACTTCTATAAATACCTCACTTGGCAATGCCTCACCTTCTACTTTCACTTCTAATTCGTAGCTTTCGTACTGCACAATTTGTGCATTGCCATTTGGTACCAAAAACTTAAATAAAGCATCACGTTCAAATTCTGTATTGTTATTCAATATACGCTTGGTACTATTAGTAATCATGCCTGGAAAAAGCAATAGCAATAACAATAGCAACAATAATGGTGGCAATGCATAACGCAAATACTTCTTGTTTTCAGAAAGATCTATTGCTGTTCTGAAAGGAACAGGCTTAAGGGTAGCAATTTTTTGATCTATACTTGCTTGAACTAAAGCAGTCTGAGAAAAGCTTGCTTGTTGTTTTAGTTGTAATACATTCAACAACTTATCTTTCACATTAGTGAAATGATTACCAACAATACGAGCAGCTTGCTCATGCGAAATCACCTTACCCAATTTAAAGTAGTTGACTAAAGGGCGGAATATTAACCATCCTAAAGAAGCTAAACTTATTCCTGCAAAGGAATAAAATAGAGTCTTTCTAAACCCAATAGAAGAAATGGATGAGGTAAATACATAGTGCTCTAAAACACTAAATACTATAAATAATGCGCCTAGTATAGCTACAGAATACAATGCACCTCTGATTAGGTGATTGAGATAGTACTTACGAATAAATTCGTCAAGTTTCTGAATCAGGAGTTGGTAGTTACTTTTTTGCATATGCTTATACCTTTGTTGGTTGTTAGACTGTTCGTTCTTTCTTCTAAAACGGTTAGGCTTTCTCGTTTATTTTTTGAGATAGGTTACCTTACCTAACCTAGATATATAAAAATAGGTTTTTTGGTGGGTGAATGCAGTTATTTTTTTGTTTTTAAGGTTATTTTAAGGTTTATTAACAAAGATGTTGTTTAAAAATGGGATTCAAAGGCTAGTTTGGAACTCATTTTTAAACAACTTTTCAAACTGAAATACTACCAGCTGAAGTCTGGTAGGTTAAAAATTAGGACTATAAGTCCCCTGACTATTCTAAAGAAATATTATTCGAGTTATCACTTTGCTTAGAATCGTTGTGATTCTCTATAT
>JAAEPD010000674.1 GCA_024222455.1 Aureispira sp. | reverse complement strand
GTAGCCTTTTATAACTTCCCATTGGTCATCAGTGAGCGGTTCATGTTTGGTCTACATATCTTTTAGTTTTCGTCAACCTAAGATACACTGATGATCTCTTTCTTCCTAATTCTCAATTTCCCAAACACCTTCTAAATACCTTTTTACATCTCCCTTCTTCCAATCAGCAATAACAACTATTGAGTCTTGTGCTTTGTTTTGACAAAAACTCTTTTGCGCAAACACAAATAAAACTATCGAAATCAAAATTATCTTCATTGTCAATCTTTTATAGAAAAATTAATTATCCTCACGCTTCGTTCCTTCTATCTCCATTATCAAATCAGCGCCATAAGCAGAGGCTGGTGTTTGATAGCCTACTTTCAAGTTTCCATCCATTATTTTCTGAGCAATATTGAGTGCTGCTAAAGCAGTGAGTGTATAACCTTCTTTAGAGACCATACGAGTTGTCATTTTTTCACCTTTTGCATTGGTTACTTCTCCATAAAAATGGCTTGTGGCAGTAGATCGTTGCTTTTCTGAAGGTCCAGCAGGCATTTTCTGAATACGACCTTTTATAAATTTCTGCACAGGCCCAGTACGCAAAAGCCAACCCAAGCGATCAGCCCATTTTAGTTTTTTAATCAGTTTTTGAGGCATAGACATAAACACCTTTATATTGGGTATTTGAGTACTGAACCAAGCTGTAGAAACATCTCCCCAAGGAATAACAGAAGCCCAACGTTTACCACAAATAAAATCGATCTCACGCGCCTCATAGCTACTAGGCACCTTAGTTATTTTACCATTTTTGCGAATAGCGCCACCTCTACCCAAATTTTCGGCAGCAGTATTAGCTGTTCCATGCGAAGAACGTCCACCCTCTCCCGAAAAAGCTAGAACTAGATTAGTTGCATCAGGCATTCTATTTTTGAGATGCATTGCCAAGCAATCAGAAGGAACCACATCAAATCCAGTTCCTGGCATTACCATTATTCCAGCCTCTTTAGCTTTTTTGTTGTAATGTTGCCCTAGTTCAAAGACCTCTATCTCGCCTGTTATATCAGTATAATGCGTTTGAACAGCCATACAGGCCTTCATCATAATCTTAGCAGTATGCGAAAAAGGCCCTGCACAATGTATAACAACTTGTACATCCTTTATTTGCTCTTCTACAGTAGTTTGGTTATCTAAACTAAATATACGGTAATCCAGTCCCAATTTTTCAGCCTGTTCCTTTACTCTATCAGCATTACGGCCTGCCAAAATTGGTCTCAGGCCCTGCTCTGCTGCTATTTTAGAGATTAATGCTCCTGTATATCCATAACATCCATATATCAGAAAATTAGATTTGTCCATTGATTTCTTATTGAGTGATTGATTAATAGCGTCAAAATACAAAAAGCTGCTCAATTTTAGGCATTGAGCAGCTCCTTGTATACAACAACAAAATATTATTTAGGTTTAATAATGATTAACCCTATGATCGTCAAAAGCCTTATAACACAGAGATTACACTCTTATAAAAATTATTTTTTTATTTTTTTTCAAAAAAAGGTAGGGTGTTAGGGGGGCAAAACGGTATAGGGTTGTAAACATTCTCAAACAACAACAAATACGTATCATTATGCAGACTAAATTTTTTGGAATTTTAATGTTGATAGCTATCATGGCTATTTCTTGCGGAAAGGAAAGAGGTCTTTTAACAGACAAAGACAAAAAGGGAGAAAAGTATGGAGATAAATGTGGAGATAAAGATGATTGGGATGATAAGGACGATTGTGACTGTGATGATGATGATGATGATAACTATTGGGAAGAAGAATGCTTCTATTTTGTCTATCCTTTAAGCATTGTCTATACAGATGGCACCACCAAAAGCATTACCTCTGAAGAAGAGTTAGATATGGCTTGGGAGGCTTGCGAAAAAGATGCAACAACTGAAGATGAAATCTGCTTCGACTTCGTTTATCCTGTTAAAGTCAAGTTTGAGGATGGCACTATAAAAGAAATGGCTAACGAGGAAGAATTGGACAGGACTTGGGAAGATTGTGAAGGCGATTGGGAAGAAGAAATTTGTTTCGATTTTGTTTATCCACTAAGCATCACACATACAGATGGTACTACTCAAAGTATAACTACTGACGAAGAGTTTCAAACAGCTTGGGATAACTGTGACAATGCTACAACTACTTCTACAACAGGCAATGATAGAACAAATGATGAGGAAAAATGCTTTGATTTAGTCTACCCTATCTCTATTACATTTGAAGATGGTACGACTAAGAGTATAACTACTGATGAAGAATTAGAAATGGCTTTTGATAGTTGTTTTGATGATTACAAAGGAAGCAAGGGCAAGGATGATTATAAAAAGATCACTAAAAAACTGAACAAATCCAATGGTTGTCAATATATTACAGAAGGAACTATTGAGTATTACAATAAGAAAGATATGACCTTACAAGCAACTATCGACTTTGGTGATGGTACTTGTGATAATGTAGCAACCAAAACATTGCCTGATGGCACTGTTTATACTATAGAAGCAGATTATTTTGAATAATTAATTGATACACAATAGTGATGTGTAAGCGTTTTGCACATCACTATTTTTTAAAATACTTCAATTTTGACTCAAAACGAATTCAAGTCTTACTTTGATCAATACTTTGATGCCATTCGCAACTATATTTATTATCGTTCGGGCGATGGAGAACTAGCTACAGATATAGCTCAAGATACCTTCATGAAGGTCTGGGAGAAGCGTATGCAGTTGTCTAAAACCAGTATCAAAAGTCTATTGTACAAGATAGCCAATGATTTATTTATTAGTCAAATCCGAAAAAACAAGGTCAAAGATCAGTACCTAAATACCATGGTTTTTGATTTTAAGACAGATAGTCCAGAAGTTCAGTTGCGTTATAAGGAGCTAAAACAACATTACGAGAAAACCTTAGCTCAAGTCCCCGAAAACCAACGAACCGTTTTTTTGATGAGTAGAATGGAAGGTTTAACCTATTCAGAAATTGCCACTCGACTCAACATTAGTAACAAAGCAGTAGAAAAACGAATGTCCAAAGTTTTATCTACACTAAGAGCTGCTTTAAAATTAGTTTTTTTGTTCATCACTACCCTCAATTTTTATCAGTTCTAAAGAGCCATAACATGAAGCATAACGACAAAAATATATCATCCGATTCACCAAACGACCAAGAGTTGTTTGCTCAACTTAAGGTGCCCTACAAACAGGACAAATCTGCTATTTGGGAACAACTCTCCAGCAAAATAGAAGAAGAGTCTCCTAAAACAAAGGTTAGATCTTTGCTTTGGCCTAAATTAGCTGCCGCTTGTGTTGTATTAGGTATAGGAATAGCATCTGTGCTAAAGTTTTATACTACCAATATCACTTGCCCCCAAGGGCAACAACTGGCACATACACTTCCAGATGGTTCGATCGTAAAACTTAATGCAGAATCAAGCCTTAGTTATGCCCCCTATTGGTGGTCTTTTGACAGGACTGTAGAGTTGGAAGGAGAAGCATTTTTTGAGGTAGAAAAAGGCCAACAATTTACAGTAAGTTCAAATTTAGGAAACACTAAGGTCTTGGGTACTAGTTTCAATATATTTGCAAGAGCTGGACATTATGAGGTATTCTGTGCAACAGGTAAGGTGCAAGTCGAAGCTAAAAAATCTGGTAAAATAATACAATTAACACCTGATCAATTTGCTAAATTAGAAAGTCAAAATAATTTAGTCAAATTAGAAAATATAGATGCTCAATCAACATTAGCATGGACACAAAACAAACTAAATTTCAAAGCGACAGAGTTGACAAAAGTCCTTCAAACATTAGAGCGACAATATGCTGTAAAAATAGACTTATCTAACAAAATAACTGAAAAGCATATATATACAGCTAACTATAATAAACCAACAACAATAGAAGAAGCTTTAGAGTTAATTTGTCTATCTTTTAGTCTTAAATTTGAAAAAACAACTGATAACCACTATAAAATAGAGCCTGTAGATTAGTGCAAAAAACATATAAGTACATACTCTTGCAACTCCTAATTTTCTGTTGTTGCAATACAGTTTATAGCCAAGAACAAAGGGTTGTGGTGCAAGCGCATCAACAACCCCTTAGTGTTTTGCTAGAGCAGCTTCAAAAAGAGTATGGAATCCAGTTTTCTTGCAACAATGAACTACTCAAAAATTGTATAATTGATGCTGATAATAGTTATGAAACCTGTGCAGAAGCACTAGAACATTTATTAACACCTTGCCAATTAAGTTACAAAAAAGTCAATAATATTTACATTATAACCAAAGCTAAACCTAGCCTATCCAAACAAGAAAAGCCAAAGGTCAAATACTTTAATTTTAGAGGACAAATAATAGATAGCTTAAGCCAAGAACCCTTGCCTTTTGCCAATATCCAAATCAATAATTCCATTATCACCTCTGATGTAAATGGCAAGTTTGCTTATCGCAGCAAGGACAGTTTAGCCACTATTCAAGTTTCACACTTGGGCTACCACAACCAAAAAGCTAGACTTACCCCTTCTCAGCCCTTACAACTTGAACTGACAACTACTTCTACCCAACTCAAAGAAGTCATTGTAGAAGCTCCACCTCAAATAGCCAGCTTAGATCTAGAAATCCCCTCTAATCTAATGAAGGCCAACCACGAAATCACACGTTTTTTGCCCGGCAACAACAACAATAGCATTTTTGATCTACTACGTTTACAACCTGGTATATTAGCCGCTGGAGAGCAAAGCAAGGACTATATTATATGGGGTTCTTACAAGGGTCAAAGTCACATTGTTTTTGATGGAATTACTATTTTTAATACCAGTAGTCAAAATGAGCATATTGGGACTATAAATCCTTCTATTATTAGTGATATAGAGGTTTATAAAGGTGGTTATAATGTACATTTAGGTGATCGAGTAGGTAGTTTGGTCACTATTACAAGCAAAAATGGAGATAACAATGCTTTTCACTATGCTTTTAATTTCAATAATCAGTCTATCAACAATTATCTGAATATACCTCTTAGCCTAAACTCTTCTTTACAAATAGGTACTCGCATAGCCTATCCCAATTTATTTGATCCCAAAACTTATGTATTTGAAAAACCAAGCATCTTCTTTTTTGGAGATCTCAACCTAAAATATACTAACCGCTTTCATAATGGAGATCAATTCAACATTAGCCTTTTGGGTAACATTGACAACTATGATGAAGAATGGGAAGAAGAAGAAGGAACAAAGTATTATCATGAGTTTACACAAAATCATAACTACCAATTTGGGGGCTCTGCATACTATGGAAAACAATGGAGAAAATTAGGCTTAAGCAATATTCGTATCGCCTATTCTAGATTCAACAATACACACAATAACATTCTTGAATTTGAAGATGGGGACAGAGATATTCATAATGGATTTGAAGAAGACAGCTTGAGCCAAGAATTTGAAGAGCATTTTACCACCCAAAATCATATTGAAGAAATTTCTCTCAAAATTGATCATATTTTTCCTGCTACTCGATGGCACCAATTATCTATAGGGCTAAGTCTTATACACAATAATGCCGGATTTTATCAAGATTCGATAGAGCATATTTTAAGCAAAAAAGGCAGTGAACTCACTAGAACCAATATCTATATAAAAGATAGATTTCAGCTTGGCAAATACCTAAGTATAGAACCTGGTTTGCGGCTCGATATCCCTCTTAATGGCTCTAAGCCTAGATTTCAACCTCGAATAAAAGCGAATATACATCCACACCCCAACTGGAAGTTGCATTTAGCCTATGGTTGGTACAATCAATTTATAAGTCAGAATGCTCTAATCGATAATTTTGAAAATTACTTATATCTATGGAATATCGGAGAGGATGAATCTGTCCCTGTTTTATCTAGCATACATTATGTAGCGGGCTTATCCAATAGTCAACAATATTTCAATTGGAGTATAGAGGGGTATTATAAAACAACTAACAATATCACTCGTTTTTATAGAGATTTTAATACAAAAAATCTTACCTCAAGAACAGGCAACAGTCGAAGTTATGGTCTAGATGTCTATGCACAAACTACCTTCAAGCGACAAAAAATATGGCTAGCTTATTCTCTAAGCAAAACAGAAGAGAAATTTGATGGTCAGAGCCAATATCAAGCAGCACCTCAAGATCAACGACATGAACTAAAAGCCACAGGCATTTTTAATGTTCATCCTTTCTATTTTTCGGTTAACTATGTTTATGGGACTGGTTTTTCAGAGACTGCAAATATCTTATCTAAAAAGAGCTTACAACCTTATAGCCGATTAGATATAGGAGCACTTTATCAATTTCGGTCTAAACGTCTAAAATTGGAGACAGGTGTATCTGTATTGAATGTACTCAACACCAAAAATATTCGATACAACGATTTTTCAGGATTCCCTGGCAACAAGAAAAGCTATTCTAGTGCCATTCCGATCTCCCCTACTTTATTTCTGAATGTTAGCTTTTAAACAAAAAGAGGCTGCCCAAAGTTAGGCAACCTCTTGTATTCTTTGACTGATATAACCATTCCTATTTTCTAGCTACTCTAATCAACTTTGTTTTGTTATAATCAGTATTACTAAAGTTGATACTATAGATTCCTTCTGCCCAATTAGCAGAATCAAAAATCAACATAGTTTTATTCTGTGTTTCTGTTTCTAGCACAGTTCTACCCAAAGCATCCAAAACGCGTACTTGAGTATTGTTGGCTAAAACCTCTGGCAACTCTACATTGACCTGCTCGCTTGCCGGATTTGGAAAAACCTTAATCTCTAATTCTTCTTTTACAGACTGCAAACCTGTAGCCAAAGCAGGCTCTATTCTTTTCACCTCATTGGTCAATCTATTGGTATACCATATATTGCCATCAGGCCCTACTTTTAGACCTGTTAGACCAGCTGCACCTGTAGATATTTTGCCTAAATAGGTCGCAGGATTCACACTTACATCATAAAATCGAATATCTCCAGTTGTATAATCTCCCACTATCAAATTATTATCCACCAAGTCTATACCACAAGGTTGTGTCAACCCTGTATCTATAGCTACTTCAGAAACTACACCTGTCATTTGAGAATACTCTTCTACCGTTTCATAGCCTGTCAATCCACTTTGGACAGTTCCTGTAGCTGTATTCATACGCAAAACTCGATCATTGCCAGTATCGACTATATATAACCAACCATTAGTTTTATTCAGAATCAAGTGACTAGGCACATCGCCATCTTTTAGTACAGAAACAGGATATCTACGAATAAGAGCATCTCCATGATAAGAATTTCCTGGTCCATGATCTTTAGCAAAATCATAATAGACTATATCACCAGAATTTCCATCAAAAACCCAGTATGCATTATCTTTATGGTGTGCAATACCCATTGCATAAGGCGACTCATGCAGCATATCTAAATGACTACCATTAGTACCAGGTCCTGCATTTTGAGCATAAATAGCTTGATCGCTAGACCATAAACTTGGCCCCGTAAAAGGTGCTCCCCCATTATGATTAGCATCATAAACTCCAGGCGAATTGGCCCAATTCCCATTGGTTCCAAAAGCTAATGCAGTTGGCAATGACATAAAATGCCAAGCATTTCCATCTCTTCTCCACTGACTTGACTGAGAAGCTGATCCTGCATCAGATACAGTAACAGTAGAGCCTCCTGAACTTTCGGTATTCTCGTTGAGCACCCATAGTTCTTTTAGACTTAAGATAGAATGGAAATCAAGGTCTGTAGGTTTATCTAGTTGATCGGCAGAGGTTAGGACAGTTACATAGGTTGGTGTACCTGTCAAAAAGCTGTTTAATATATTGGGTGTTGTAGTTGTTTGATAAACTACCATACTTCTACTTATCGTATCATTCCCTGCATACATATCTGCATTAGTAGTATTAATATTATTAACCCAAACTCTCATATCTTGTGCTCCTAGATTGAGTGGAGTCCACAAGGTAGCAAAGCTCAGATTATATTTCCCTGCAGGTGGAATATTCAAGCCAGTAAAATTTTCTGTCACGACAGGTTCTGTACCTGCTTGATAACTCAAACTCAATTCTGTAATTGTTGTTGCACTAGTATTCTTGAGGTTAGAATTTACTGTAATGACTTCAGCACTTCCTACTAATGGGAAAGGTGTCATTATCTCCTCCATAGTTACATCATAAGCCAATGTTGGTGCAAAAAAGGTAGTACTCTCAGAAGACGCATAAGAACCACCTGAAGCAACAATTGTTGTTCCTATTCTTACCGTATAGGATCCATTCCCTTGACTACAACAAATACCATCGCCATATCCATCATATATCGTAAATACTACTTGAGTACCTGTTGGCACACAGACTTTCACATTAATGGGAGTTGTATTATTATCAGTATAAGGACCTCCGTTTCCATAAGTAGGTGTACCACCTATGCCTGTAATATCCCAAGTTATTTCAGAACCCCAATTGTCTGGAGTAATATCTACCTCAATTTCTGTTTCATTAGCTTGACATTGAGCATTAGCTGTTGAAGTTAACCCTACAGATAATACCAACATCAAAAAATAGTATAGTGTCCGCATACTTATTTATTTTTTAATGCTGTTAATAAAAACTTACTCTAAGAACCATAATTCGTTAAGATAGTTTATTACAATGATTTCTTAAGCATAAAAAATTCTTGAATATTCGATTCTAATCTTAATATTATCTCTTTGAGTAGTAAAACCCTTTCAAGAGCTTTAGCAGAAAACATCTCCAATAGCAACACATTATTTTTAAGTATTTGTATATTTAGGGCAAAACAATAAAAAGCGGTAAAAATAAATGGAAATACCCAACGGGACATATATAGTAGTAGAAGGAAATATTGGTGCAGGCAAAACGTCATTGAGCAATATGTTGAGTAACAAACTCAATGCTAAACTAATTTTAGAACAATTTTCTGACAATCCATTTCTCCCTCTCTTTTATGATAATCCTGATAGATATGGATTTCCTGTAGAACTGTTTTTCATGACAGAGCGCCACAAACAACTGCAAGAGCTCCTACTTTCTGGCGATTTGTTTAAAAACTATACCGTTTCTGATTATGTTTTTTCTAAAACCATGCTTTTTGCTCGACAAAACTTAGAAGGAGAAGAACTGCGTCTATTCCAACGTTTATTCAAAACACTCAATGCCTCTTTCCCTCAACCTGATCTATTGGTCTACTTGCATCGTTCGGTCAACAACTTGCTCAAAAACATCAGAAAACGTAATCGTTCTTACGAATTGAGTATTTCAAGCGACTATTTACAACGCATCCAAAATGCTTATTTTGCTTTTTTCAAAGCACAACACCAAGAAATTCCTATATTGATAATGGATGTAGAGAATTTAGATTTTGTTAATAATCCATCTGATTATCAACTCATCCTAACCCAACTACAAAAAACATACAATAAGGGTATTCATAGATGGAGCCCTAGCAATCAAGAAAATTATATAAAATAATTTGTATCTTAATTTGCCTATTACTTAAATTTAATTATCCTAATTAGTACACAATAAGAGTATGACACATCAAGAATTTGGCTGGGACAGCCCTAGCAAAGTCAAAATATATGCACAAAGTTGGATGCCCGACTCCAAAAAATTCAAAACACCAAAGGCTATTATTTTAGTCATTCATGGTTTGGGTGAACATTCTGGGCGCTATAAACATCTAGCTGAATACTTCTGTGCTAAAGGCATTGGAGTCTTAGCCAATGATCGTTCTGGGCATGGAAAATCTGGTGCTAAAAAGGGGCATATTGCTAAATATGCACAAACGCTTGATGATATCGTAAAACTGCACAGTGAAGCAAGCAGACGTTTTCCTAATACTCCTGTATTCTTGTATGGACATAGTATGGGTGGAGGTATTGTACTCAACTATATCCTACGTAAGAAAAAAATTGGTCTAAAAGGCTGTATTGCTACTGGTCCAGCTCTAAAATTGGCTTTTGAGCCAAGCAAGTTCATGGTTTCTTTAGGTAAATTCATGCGTGGTATTTGGCCTAGCTTTAGTCAGAATAATGAATTGGATGTAAATCAAGTATCGAGAGACAAGGCTGTTGTAAAAGCTTATGTTGATGATCCTTTGGTGCATAGCAAAATCACTTCTGAAACAGGAATAGGTCTCTTAGAATTTGGAAAATATGCTCTAGAGAATGTGGGAAAACTCAATTTGCCTGTATTGGTAATGCATGGCAGTAGCGATGGTCTTACCTCTCCTGAGGGAACTAAAGAATTTGCACAAAAAGCAGAAGGAGATATCACCCTAAAAATTTGGGATGGGCTCTACCATGAAATTCATAATGAACCAGAACAACAAGAAGTATTTGACTATACTTATCAATGGATTCAATCTAAGCTTTAGATTTTTGGTAATCTAAACACAATTATGTATAATTGTACGTACCATTAGCTAAATGGTCATTGAATTAATAAAAATATTTCTATAAAAATTATCAATCTCTTGTTATTATGACAGCAAAAGAATTTATCCTAAACATGCCTAATAAAATCAACCCTGAAGCAATGGAAGGTAAGGGTGATACTGTATTTCATTTTAAAGTTTCTGGTGATGGTGGTGGAGAATTCACTGCTAAAGCAGAAAATGGTGAATTTTCAGTAGTGGAAGGTTTAGAAGGTGAAGCTAAGTGTGTAATCACTACTTCTGATAAGATATTATCTGAAATTCTTGAAAAGAAACGCAATCCTCAAATGGCTGTTTTCACTGGTAAGTTGAAAATTAGCAACTTGGGTGAAATGATGAAATATGCTAAGCCTCTTGGTTTAATGTAAATAAGACAACTAACCTAACTTAACTATAAGGCCTATCCTCCCTCGGATGGGCCTTTTTTTTGTTTGATAGAAACCTCTGAATAAAACCCTAACAAATTGTTAATATTGAACAACTGTTGAATTATTATGTACCCTTATAGGTTGTTTAGCCGTAAAATGGACTAAATTTAATTGCGTAAAACGTAAAAATTAGCACTCACTCAACACCCAAAACATTATGAAAGATTTAATTCAATTCGCAATAGGCCTAGTTACGTTGGCCTTAGTAGCCTTTGGCCTTTTTTATTTCTTTGAGATTCAAGTTGGTAGTATAAATGACTGGTTGGTTGGTATTATCTCCTTTCTTTGGTTAGTGGTTATCACTACAGTTCCTTGGAATGCCCATTTCAAGGCAAAAGAAGTACTTGATGATGCAGAAATATCTAAACGTAAAGATATTCTAGTCATTGAATCCAGCTTGGACTATGTCAAAAAGATCGCTAAACGTTCTTTAATACTAGCGATTGCACTGCACATTTTTTCTGCTGTTGGTTTATATTTTATAGCTTCTTTGGGTGTTAGCCAAATTGGTTATTTTGCTGCTGCTTTAGCTATAGCACTCACGGTTCTACGCCCAACGGTACGCTTTTATGATTATCTAAGACGTCGTTTGGATAACATCAAACAAGAATTTAGATACCCAAGAGAAGACTTACAAACGCTGTTGGATAGAACCAATCATTTAGAAACGGTTCTAGATGATCGAGAAGGTGCTTACTCTTGGCGAAATGACGTTATACAAGAATTTAAAAACATCTCTAAACAATTAGAAGATATTCAGAAACGACACAATCACTTGAAAGAAGAATATAAAAAGGATATTAACAACTTAACTACAGAAATTGCAAAATTGCATAATGTAGCATTAGTAGAAATTGAGAAAGTTGGCAAATCGCATGACTTCCAACTAGAAAAATTAACTACAGATAGTAAGGTATTGGATGCGGTAAGAGAATTGGCCAAATTTGTTGGCAAGCTCAAAGAATAAACCGCCCCTTACTCACCTAATGCAGAAGAAAGGAAGAGCATTCCTGCCAATAAAATTAATCCTACAATTAGAATTATAGAACCTGCAAGACTAATGGAAGAACCAGCCTCATTATGTTGGTTGGCTCTTCCATTTAGTAAGAGTATTATACCGAATAATATACACACAAATGGTGCTAGGTAAAGAATGAGAATTATAATCATATAGTCAATTTATAGAACTATAACAAACCTAATAGAGCATAAGTTTTTGGCTGCTTTGCTGTTTGCCATCATTCCACTCTAGATAATAAACACCTTGAGGATATCCTCTCAAATCTAAGATTATTTTGGAGTCAATTGCTGACCATTGCTGAACAGCTTGCCCTAAATTATTATACAACTGTAAATAACCTTCATTACTAGGCAACTCTACGTTTAGAATACCTGTAGTTGGATTAGGGTATATGTTTAATTCTACCTTAGCTTCAACAACTTCCTCTACAGCAGTCAATACTGGGAATACAAAACGTCCACGCACTGCAAAATGATCAGAAAGATCAAAAATATCCCAAACATCATCTGCAATTGATCTGTAGATCAACACCTCATTGGTAGAAGTAGTTGGTATTTGATGTGTATTGGTAGTCAATACATAATCCAAAAATTCTACAGGAGGAGAAGACCCGTAATAATTAATATTGCCATCATAGGTATAAGGATGCCCCAAGTAAGTAGGTTCTAGAGCATCTAAGGTATCTAACATCCCATTGTACTCATTCAGGTTATTAGCAATTTTATCTACATTCAAGTCCCCTCCTATTATTACAGGTTCAGTGTTAGGAATATTCAAATCTTGAATAAATTGATTGAGCTGTTTGAATTGTAAGATTCGAGTAGCTACATCACTAGCCCCAGGCCAAGCTTGGGTATGTGTTCCAAAAACATGGTACTTCTTGCCTAGCTTATCAATACGAGCATACATTACCCCTTTAGCAGCCAAACAATCAGAGCCATTACAGTCATTATACACAATTTGTGCAAAGGTATCTATAGGCCAATGGCTGGCAATAAAAACACCTCCGTCATCATTGAAGGTACCATCATCAACCACAGGAGTATAATGTGGGTAGTAACTCTGAATACCTGGAATTAGGTCATTATCTCTAGCACTATTATAAAATGCCTCATTGAAAATAACAACATCATAGCCCTCTATATGATTAGGAATCTCCTTAGCACGATCACTTTGATCTGTATTCGATATTGGTGGGGTGAGCATATAAATATTATAGGAAAGGACATTTAGAATATTGGACTGTAAGGTGTCTGCCCAGTTGGCAGGGAAAGGATCATGCTCTTGCAGTGCAAACAAAAGATCATCAAACCCTCCTGTAAAATAAGCTTCGTATTTGAGGGTGTAGGTTTTGCCCCCCATCTGAAAAGTTGCTTGATGAAAACTATTGTCGCCATACCAAGGATGGCTAAATCCTGGCCCACTAGCTGATTGCCACATATCGCTACCCGAAAAATTGCCATTTAGCTTAATTTTTAAGGTAACAGAGTCTGTTCCACTGTGTAGTTTTACATCAAAAAAGAAGTCTGTTCCATTGTGTATACCACTGTTCCGGTTGGTCCACATCAACTCTGTTTCTGGTTGCCAAGCAGTGATAGCAGTTGCCATTTGCCCCCACTCTCCTGAACTCATGGTATGTGGTCCATATTGTGTAGCAGACACTGTAAATGCTAGAGGAGTGTTATTTTGAAAATAAAGAGCAGTTTCTGCTTTTAGTAGGCAAGCAATTGATATAAAGACAAGCAAAAAAATAAACCGCATAACTAAAGGAGTTTAGAATACAAACAATATGATCTGGGGGATCATCTAAAGTTATGCAATTTAGTTCAACTTCTATTCATTTACTTAATAGTCTTTAATGTCCATTTTTTATTTTCTTTTCGAACAATAAACCAAAAGCCATCATCCAAAATAAAATTATCTGCTTTTGTATATCCATCCTTAAATTGGCTCCCTACAAAAGCAATATCTGTTTCTTTAAAAGCCGAAGAGAGTTTTATTCCAGAAAGGGCTTCAAATTCCTTTTTTGAAAACACTTCTGTCTTATATATTCTTAAATAATCTTGAATTGTTTTTGTATCATCATAAACAGGTGGAAAACGACTACAAAGGTCTTCTTTCTTTTTCAATAATTTCTCCTTTTCAAGAGGTTTTTGTGCCTCAAAAACGATTAGATTTTCATCCAGAAGCTTGATATAAGTATCACAATCACTTGCAAAATAGGTTTCTATGATTTTCATAGAAAAAATTTTAGCTTCTTTTTTTAAGGTTGGTATGTCTTCTGTTGTTTTCTTCGAACTAGTACAAGCAACTAATACTAGGCAAACAAGAATCAATAAATTTTGAAAGGTTTTCATTTACTGTATTCTTTCTTCTTGCTGAATAATAAAGATGCAAACAAAAGTAGTGCTATAAAAGAAACAACTACTACCCATATCCAGAAGAATGTTCCTCCAGATTCTGCATATTTTTCTAAATGAAGATCTTGAGCAAATGCACCATTTACAGATAATAGGGCAACTAGGAATAGTAGCCCTTTTTGATAATATTTTTTCATAACAATCAATGATTTAAGATTGTACACCAACAATTTTAGTAGGCTGTATCATCTCATTGCGCAAAGCAACTTGACGAGCTGTATTTTTAGCAATCTTCTCAAAAGCTTCCTTGACAAGAGGATCTCCATTTACCATAGCTGGTTCCCCTTTATCTCCACACTCTCGAATACTTTGTACAATTGGTACTTGCCCTAAGAGCATTGTTTTGCCCATTTTAGCCAGTTTTTTGCCGCCTCCTTGTCCAAACAAGTAGTATTTGTTGTTAGGCAACTCTGCTGGTGTGAACCAAGACATATTTTCGACTACTCCCAAGATAGGTACATTTACGTTCTCTAGCCTGAACATATTCATGCCTTTTACAGCATCTGCTAGCGCAACTTCTTGAGGTGTGGTTACCATCACTACACCTGTTACAGGAGCAGTTTGAACCATTGTAAGGTGAATATCACCTGTTCCTGGAGGTAAATCCAAGATCAAATAATCTAAAGGTGGCCATACACACTCTTGAAAAAACTGACGGATAACACCCGACAAACGAGGGCCACGCAAGACTACAGCCTGTTCTGCTTCTATAATATAGCCAATAGACATGGTGGGAATTCCATACTTTTCTATAGGCATCATCTTAGGTTTGCCATGAATATCCTTTATTTTAGGACGTTCTTTTTGCATTCCAAACATAGTAGGGATTGAAGGCCCATACAAGTCAGCATCCATCAATCCTACTTTAGCACCCAATGCTTTTAGGCCCAAAGCTAAGTTGACTGCTACAGTAGATTTTCCTACACCACCTTTGCCCGAAGCAACAGCTATAATATTTTTGATATGTGGCACAATGCTTTGATTTTTTGCAACCTCAGGTGCTCTTCCCTTCAAATGTACATGCACTTCTGCATCTGGGTACAACTCTCCTACTACTCCCATACAAGCAAAATTCAACTCACTCTTAGATGGTGAATTGAGCGAAGGTAAAACTAAAGTAAAACTTATGTTTTTACCCTCTACTTGCAAATCTTCTACCATTCGCACTGTAATAATATCTTGTCCTGTGTTTGGATCGTTTATCGTGCGTAATGCCTCTATTATCTTCTGCTTATCAATATTCATTGATTCGATTATGAATTTATCTATTATGAATTCTTCTTATTTAACTCCAAAAATACACATAAGCCTTTTATTCTCCAAGTACAAATACCTCCACTCTACGATTTTTAGCAATTTCCTTGTATCTAGGCATTGTTTCTCCTTTATAAGATTCTAAAATCCGAGATTCATTAATCCCACTATCCATCAAAAATTCTTTAACTACTCTAACACGTTTAATGGACAATCTAAAGTTATAATCTGCTCGTCCCTTCAAATCAGTATGCCCTATCAGTTGCACCTTACTTTTAGGATGTTCTTGGAGTTGAGCAACTACTTTTTCTAATTTTGCACGTTCTTTAGGGAAAGCGCTATTGTTATCAAATCTTAACTCATAAGAACCAAAATAAGAGAAAATGCTCTTATTCTCTAGCAAAACGGCTGAATCTAAGACCTTATCAGACACATCTGCTATTGCAATTTTTATCCAATACACCTTCCCTGGAATCACTTTTTGACGCACATCTAATACTTTGGTAAACCCATCATACAAAAGATTTTGATTTCCATTATTTAATTGAAATAAATATGGATTAGATTTTGGACAATGCTCATTTTTAGGGTTCCCATTATTAATAGTATTGATACTAACAGGTAATTGTTGACCAGGAATAAGTGCTATATTCTTTTTGGGTTGTCCCTCTTCATAAAGATAGAGAGCAAAAATATCATTAAACTGCGAGCAAACATACTCTTCATATTCCTCTGAAGCAAAAACATATCTATAATATAAAGTATCTGCAGTAGGTATAAACTTAATTTTTATGACTCTTGCATCATAGGTCTTCATACCATTAATTGCCTCACTCAAATCTGCGTCTCCATGATCCTGTTGAGCTAATAAAGTAGCAACAAGTATAGAATCCGTCAAGTCAATTTTTTGCTTTTCTGTTGCTTGAGAATCAAGATAAACTTTCAAAATTTTGTTTTCTTCAGAAGTATTGAGATCCAAAGAAGTATAGTTAGAAGTGCTGTTAGCTTGTGTCACTTGGTCAACTACTCCCGTTGATAAGATTAACCCTTGTTCCATTCCCATATATCGAACAGGATCTATAAAAAATCCCATTGCATGACTTGTGGAATCAAAGTTAGTTTCTACTTCTAATATCTTAACTCCATGAGAAGCTAACCCCCCAATAATTTTAGCACTAGAAAACTCTTGATTATCTTGAGGAAAAACCTTGATTTTAGATTTTTGAGCAATACTGCTTAGGGAAATACTCACCATACATAAAAATAGAATCAGTCTTATCATTTTCTTATTGGGTTTTAGTTATAATATATATTATAATTTACACCAATCATTAAAGAAAATTCCCTTACACTTAGCTATTAATATAGGTTTAACTATTATTAAAATCCGTCATTAAGACTTCTATATTAATAGTAGCACCGACCTTTATTTCTTTATTTAGAACAGAAGATCGTTGTATTCTGTTTAGATTCTCTCCTATTTTTATTAAAATCCAGTTCTCCTCTATACTTATTACTTCCCCCTTTATTTGCAAGGGCAAATCAACACCTTTCTCCGCTAACAAGGTCTTAGGATCGCCCAACTTAGCAGCTTGTCCACCCTCTAAAAGCAAAACTTTATCCGCCAATTTCAAAACCTCTGGCACATTATGGCTAACCATTATAGTTGTTACATTATAGCGTTGATGCAGATCTAAAATGAGCTGTTGCAGTTGCTTACGCATCCTTAAGTCCAATGCAGAAAGAGGTTCATCGAGCAACAATAGTTGGGGTTCCATAACCAATGCTCTAGCTAATGCTACACGCTGTTGCTGACCTCCTGAAAGTGTGTTGGGTTTACGATTTTGTAAAGATTCTAGCTCTGTATATTCTAGCAATTCATTAATTAAACGCTCATTATTGGCCGCAAACTGCAGGTTTTCTAATACAGTCATATTAGGGAACAGTGCATAATCCTGAAATACCATTCCTACCTTACGTTGTTGAGCAGTCCAACTTATCTTTTTATTTGTATCTAGCCAACAATTCCCATTCACATACAGCTCACCACTATCAGGCTGTGCTAAACCTGCCAATATTCTTAAGACAGTAGTTTTACCAACTCCCGAATCTCCATATACCGCCACTAACTCCCCCTCTTTTATAGATAAGTCTACCCTCAATTCCTGTTCGCCTTGAGCAGTCTGCAAAGTCTTATTTAAGTGCCCTGTTATCATCATATTCATAAGAAAAGAAAAATTAATATAATTTCCGTTTTTTTTGTAGTTTAGAAAAGTCTGATTTAATAAAAATGCTTTATTTATGGCAATTAGTAAAAAAGGAAAAAGGTCAATAACAGTCAATTCTAAATCCTATTTATGGTGGGTGTATCGTCATTATGATAACCAAAATTTTATTTTTATCGCTCAGATTGTAGCCAAAGATCAATCCTTTTCTATTCATTATAGTTTAGACCAAAACCTATATAGACAGGTAAACATAGGACTTAGACACGATGCAGGATGGATTTCCTTGGCTTGTCCCCAATTTGAAAATAAGGATAGAATCATCACATCTAAAGGTATTCGTCAGTTGATAGAATGGTGCAGTTTAGCTCCCAGTGAAACAAATATTAGATCAATTCTTGGTAATTGGACTAAGGATGAGTTAAAGAAAAAGCAACAACTCTATCAAATATTCTTAGAAAAACTTAACCCTTAATAAGATTATTCAAAATTGAAACATAAAACCCCATGAAACGACTAAAAACGCTCATTTTTCTAGCTGCCATAATTTATGCTGCTAATTATTTTGGCCTAATTGATAAAGGACTAGATTACATCTTAGGGCCAGAAGAAATGGATGACCCAACTACCATAACACCAAATGTTGAGTTTCCTGAAAGGAATCAATTCCAAGCTATAGATGACTATGCTTTTCAAGTCCCCAAAAACAAGTATGAGTCTGTTGCAGATTTGGCAGACTATCTATCTCAAGGAGCATCAACAGAGCTTGAAAAAGCAAGAATCGCATTTTCTTGGATTGCCAATAACATCAAATATGATGATGATGGATTTAATTCTGAGGACTATGGCGATCTTTCACCCGAAAATGTACTAAAAACTAATGTAGCTGTTTGTTCTGGGTTTAGTACCCTGTACGAAGAATTATGCAAAGAATTAGGGCTTGAGGCTAAGTCAATTAGTGGCTATTCTAAAGGCTATAGCTATACAAGAGGTGAGGTCTTTGATGAAACAACTCATGCTTGGAATGCTGTAAAGGTTGATGGTAAATGGAAATTACTAGATCCAACTTGGGGGTCTAGTTCTGCACAGAATGTGAATGGGAAAGCCGTTAGTACATCTAAATTCAAGCCCTATTGGTTTGATACTGATCCTTATGAATTCTTATTCAAACATCTTCCTGAGGATTCTGAAGATCAATTTATTCCCGACCCATTGTCAAAAGAAGAATATGAGCAAATCGATTTTAAAGATATTAATCTATTTCAGTTAGGTGTTTCTGCAAAAAAGATATTGAGGATGGTTAGAGAAGATAACTTATTAGAATTTCCTAAAGCATGGAAACCAAAATACAATATACAGGTCACTAAATTATATTTAGATAAAAATTTGGATAGTTATGAAGACTATACATTTAAGGTAGTTTGTGACGAAAATGTTAGAATTGCATTCATTAATAATGGGAAATGGACAGATTTCCAAAAAGAAGGAAACACCTATACAGGTACCATTAACCCAAATGAAGGAGACCTATCAGTTAGTGCTCAATTAATAGGAGACGAAAAAGGAGCATATCCCTTATTAAAATATAATGTTCAATAATACACCCTTATGTTCCATCAACACTCTATTCAAGACTTACAGTTTACTGAATAAAACAACTATGACTGCATCCATATTCAAAACACTCCGAATTATTGAGCTTCTAGTACATGCAGTAGTACCTTCTTTTGCTATGTATGTAGTACATCAGCATACTCAAGTTAGCACAGTATTCCTAACCTTTTCGTTGTTTACTGTATTAATGATTTGGAGTGTAATTTATGTCTTACTACAACAAAAACAGTACCCTAACGATCTTCTAAAAGCTTTTATATATACAGGTTTTACGGTTCTAAACATTGTAGTTATTTCGCTTTTATCCTCTATCACCTTCTTCTTCTATTTATACTTCATCAGTACACTTATTGTTCTCACTCTTCTGTTACTTCTAGGTACCTTATCTATTCTGCGGTCAAAAAAAGAAGTTTCGGGCAAATTATGGTTAGCCATATTCATGCTTATTTCTATGGGGCTCACAGCTGGATATACTCTATGGATAAGTAATCCATTTACATCTTACATTATTACACTTAACAATAACCAATTAATCTTATTTGCTATTCCTTTTATTGTTCAAATACTCAAACTCACCTTTGTTCAAGCACGCTATATGATTTCAGAAACGCCTAATGAAGAGTCTGTTTATCCTTTGTCTAAGGTCCTAAGATTAATTGTTCTTTTACTAGCTATTTTGATGAGTGGGATAGTTATCTTTTTATTCCCTTAATCTTCGGTTGATATAGTATGTAATAGACAAAATCAAAAAACTAAAAAATAACAAGACTAAAGAATAAAAATGTGCTTGTCCATAGTCTAAAGATTCTACTTTGTCATATACTGCAATAGAGGCAACTAAGGTCTCATCAGGGATCTTGCCTCCAATCATTAAGACAATGCCAAACTCCCCTATTGTGTGTGCAAAACTCAATACAATTCCTGTCAGTATTGAAGGTTTTATATTAGGCAACAACACCCTTCTTAATACTTCCCACTTATTTTTCCCCATAGTATAAGCTGCTTCGCTCAAGGAAGGTGGCAAACTCTGTAACCCTGCTTGTATAGGCTGTACCATAAATGGTAAACTATAGAGCACAGAAGCTATAACCAAGCCCGAAAAAGAAAAAGCTAATTGGAATCCAATCGTATTTTTCAGGAATAATCCAATGCCATTATTGGGTGAAAACAACATCAAGATATAAAATCCTAAAACGGTTGGTGGTAGCACCAAAGGTAGGCTAATAATCGCTTCCCACAGAAATTTGAATTTAGATTTGCTCCTCGCCATTATATAGGCAATAGGAATCCCTATGAGCATCAATACAAGGGTAGTAATAACTGCTAATTGCAAGGATAACCACAATGGAGACCAATTATAATCCATAGCTAGCGAACAGATTCTTTTTAAAACAACTTCTATTTATGATTAGAATGATTTTGCCTAAAAATAGCCTATTTTCAAAGGAATAAGATTATTTTAAAGAACTTCTGTCTTTAGATTTTATAAATTCTGAAAAAGAGAACTATGTATATATATCGTTATCGCCCAGGCTATGGCAGCAATGAGTTGCTAATCGAGTTTTATAAAGGTCCAGAAAAAGAAGCTTTTATTCCTGACTTACTCTCTGCTCTAGAAGAAATAAAACCTGTAATAACAGGCACTCATGATCTTTGGATGAATGATGAAGTCATGATGACAGTTGATTCTGCTATTGGTCGTTTCACCTTATCTAAGGATATTTGGGATTTAGCATTTATAATGGCTGACACCAACCAAAAAGGCTTAGAAAAAATTGATCAACTATTGTCTAAACATCCTGATTTTGAAAAGGAGGAAGTCAATTTTGATGACTACAAAAAAGTAAATGATAAAGAAAATTAAAAAACTTGTCCCCCTTTCCAAAAGCAGCTTCGTCACTAGGGTGATATTAAAATTTAATTTTTCTTTAATTTAAAAATACACACACGATGAAAAAATTTATGGTAATCTACTCTGCTCCAGCTAAAACACCTGAACAAATGACACAAGTTAGCAAAGAAGATCATGCAAAAGTAATGGAAGCTTGGATGGCTTGGAAAGGTAAACATGAAGCAAATATTGTAGACTTTGGAGCACCTCTTATGCCAGGAGAAGCTGTAAATAAATCAGGAGAATGGACTGCAGCTAATCCTACTACTAGTGGTTACTCTGTGTTGCAAGGTAATAGTGCAGAAGAAGTAAAAGCATTGTTTAACGATCATCCTCATTTAGGATGGGATCCTAGTGCTGCTATAGAGGTTTATGAGTGTGTAGCAATGTAAGGCCACTAAAAATATATTCAGCGAGGGGTTCAAAACCTCTCGCTAACCTTAAACTGAAATACTACCAGCTGAAGTCTGGTAGGTTACAAATTAGGACTATAAGTCCCCTGACTATTCTAAAGAAATATTATTCGAGTTATCACTTTGCTTAGAATCGTTGTGATTCTCTATATATGCTTTGATTACTTCAT
>JAAEPD010000673.1 GCA_024222455.1 Aureispira sp. | reverse complement strand
TTTTTGCTGTTCGCTTTTCCTCTTTTTGCTGACATTTATTCTTGCTTTTTTTTGTCAACCTATTTCAGGACGGCACATTCAATCTTCCATCAGAAGTTGTTTGATAAGCAACAGTGTTTGTTCCATTCCCTTCAATTTTTCCGACAACACTATTCCCATCTCTCATCTCAACAAAAACATTATTAGCAGTTAATGATCCTGTAGCCCCAATCCCTAATTGTAGTACATCTCCACCGCTCCCAGTTGTAGATGTGTTGCTATTTCTAATTCTAGCTACAAAACCACTAACAGTTCTTGTCTCATAAACATCAAGCATATTAGCAGGATTTGCGACATTCAAGCCAAGATACCCATTAGAATATCCTGTCAATGTTCTTCTACTCCCATTCAGACCAAACTGAACTTGTAATATACCTGTTCCATCATCTCCAGAACCGTCATCTGCTCCTATCACCATATTATTACTACCTCCTGAACCATCTCCCACATAACCAATTCTTCCTAAGTTGGTATGAAAACCTATAAAACCAGAACTTCCTCCACCATTCTGTATTCTGGCAAGCTCACCTCCTCCATAAATATGCAATGGCGAAGCAGGTGTCATAGTAGCAACACCTACCCTTCCATTGGTATAAATATAGTCAGCCATAGCAGTAGCCATCCCCATATCAGTACCTCCTACTACCTTGTGCCAATCATGGTCATCACTAGCCCCTACTCTAATCCAACTGCTGATTCCATCCCAATAATAAAATCCAGGAGTTACATCACTAATCGTTGCTATATTATAAACCAACTCACTGACAGTAGCTGCTGGCACAGTAGTCGCATCACCTGTTCCAGTTAATGCAAGTCTTGGAATAAGAATACCAGAATTAGTAGATTCTATATCTAATTTAGCTTGTGGTGTAGATGTTCCTATACCTACATTTTGTCCTAATAATAATGTTGATGTTAACAATAATAAAAATGTACAAGTTAAAATTCTCATATCCCCTTGAGTTTTAATAGATGAAAAAATCGTTTGATTAAATTTAGATCTCTTCATTCTAAAAAGGAAAATTGGCAAGGGTACATATGGGGTACACCACACTAAACCAACTAACTATCAACACATTAGATTTCTAACTTAAAAAATAAGCTACACCTATAAATTTTTCAAAAAACTCATTAAATCAATAGTAGCATCTAGCTCTAATTTCTTCTTCAATCGGTATCTAGACACCTTTGCACTATCTGAACTTATTCCTCTAATTACTGATATTTCTTTATTATTTAACCCCAAACGAACTAAGGAACATAGTCTCATTTCATTGGTTGTCAAATTGGGGAATTTATCTTGTAATGTATTAAAAAAGTTAGTATTTAGTTCGTCTATATTGGTTTGGATTAATTCCAAAGTTTGATCTTTTAGTAACTCTCTTTCTACTAGTTTTATTAGTGGGTTCAACTCTTCTTGTTTGCCTTTTTTTATAGCCTTTAGTTTTGCCATGAACTCTTTATTCAAATCATTCTTTCTAGAATTCTCTAAAGCTAAATTGGTTAAATCTTGCTTCTTAAAATTGAGGTCTTGCTCTAATTTTTGTTTCTCTAGTTTGTTGATTTTTAATTCAGCTTCTACTAAATCCTTGTTTGCTCGTTCTATTAAACTTTGATGTTTGACCTTACCCATTTTTCTTCTATACCAAAAGACAACAGCAAGAAGCACTGTTATAATACAAACGATCCATAAATACAATACAAGCCTTTCATTTTTAGATTTTGCTATTTCATTTTTAACTAAAGCATCATTTAACTCTCGCTCTTTCTCTAGACGAATAAGCTCTAATCTAGCTTGAGCCTCACCCATTTGTTGAGTTTTATTAATTGCATCTTCAATAATCCTTGTATTAAAAAGCTCTATTGAATCCACAAATCCCTTTATACCATCTATATCCTTATAATAAAATGCTCTATTTAGTTTCAACTTAAAAAAATCTACTTTAGTAGCTTCTGACAACTTTAGATTATGCGTTTTTATGGTATTCTCTATCCTCTGTGTTAACTCTTCAAACTTATTATAGCGTTTGTTTCTTCCATAAATTCCTAAGAGTTTGATTCCTAATTCAACCTGATGCTGTGGGCTGCCATATCTAAGCGTAATCCCATAATCAGCATTCAAATAAAACCCACCTTTTACAACATCATTCTTATCCATATAAGCATCCCCTATATTTCCCAACAAGTAAGAATAAAGAACACTATCTTTCTTAGACAAAGAAGATTTTTGGACTAAGGTTTGAATACCTTTATCTAAATAGAAAATAGCAGAATCTTGGTTTGCAGACAAACGCCATGAATATCCAATATCATTGTAGGCATGAGAAACCAAATAATCATTATTAAGTTGCTTTGCTTTGTCTTTTGCATAATTAAAATAATATCTAGCAGAATCAGCATTATTAGCCCTTAAGTGATAAGCACCTCTTTCTTGAGTAATATAATAAGCATCAACACTAACAGACTCTCGTATCCAATTGTAACTCATCAATTGATACTCCAAAGCTATTTGGGGCGCTTCATACCCAAAAAAAACTCTAGCTAACAATAAAGGTTATGTAAGTAATTATAGTAGATTATAAATTGTTCTTTTTTATTTAGCCCTTCCTTAGACAACCT
>JAAEPD010000672.1 GCA_024222455.1 Aureispira sp. | reverse complement strand
TCCGTTGTTAAATCCGATATTGCTAACTTCATACTTCATTTCTTTTGCTAATTTAACACTTTCTACTCGTCGCAACAACTCTTTTATTTTTTTGAATAAAATGAGTATAAATTTAAACATGTTCTTAAAAATCATAAACCATTTTAATATTGGTACGCTCATAACTACGTTCTTCTTGAGGAAAAGTAACCTCTCTAAATCCTACTTTCTGATAAAGACGTAAAGCCTTATTCAACATGGTATTGGACACCAAAAACAATTCATCCACCTCCAGTTGCCTAGCAAATTCTATTGCTGCCAAACACAGTTTTTTCCCAATTTGTCGACCTTGATAACCAGATGTCACAGCCATTTTAGCCAATTCAAATACACCTTCCTCAATTTGAATCAAAGCGCATGTTCCCACTATTTCAGAATCTAACTGAGCAAATAGGATCACTCCCCCTTTCTCTATAATATGATGCTCAGGGTTATTCAAGACAGCAATATCTTTAGACTCCATCTCAAAATACTTATGAATCCACTCTTCATTCAACGTTCTAAAATGATCTTTTAGATCAGGATTATACTCCAAAATTATAACCTCTTGAAGTTGCCCTTTTTTCAAGAGTTGATCTACCCTATCTTCCAATTTAGTGATACTCAAAGCCTCTTCAAACTCAACTACTCCTCTCAATAAATGTTGATGCTGGGCATCTATCATATCCGAAATTACTTTAGCAATAGCATCCCAAACAGGTTGGATGCGAGCTAACAATATTTTTCCCTCTTTGTCCAAAACGATAATCGTTTTTCGACTATCTTTTTTGTCCTTTTTAGTTTTAATCAACTTTGATTTCTTCAACTCCCTAACAAATTGACTAATTGCAGGATGCGATAACTTTAGAGATTTGGCTACATCTGTCACACAAACCTCTTTCTTTTTATGCAGAAGATAAAAGATTGGAAACCATTTAGGCTTAAATTCTAACCCATGATTTTTATAACTTTGGCTAACTGATTTCATTAATTGATCACTTAACCTTTTCAGACGACTTCCCAATGATAACTCTGGTACTATTTCAAATACATTCATACGTTTTAAATTTAACTTACGTAAGCACTTACGTAAGTAGATCTGCAAACATATAATTTTTTTATAAAAAATGCTAATTTCTCACAAAATTTATGTAAAATTATACCCACAGCTCCCATCCTCTCTTCATTTAATACAAAAGAAATGCATCCAGCAAAAAAATTCACCTCAGATATAGGCATCCAAACCCCTGTTATTTGTGGGCCAATGTATCCAGGTTCCAATCCTGAACTCATTGCAGCTGTGTCAGAAGCAGGTGGCTTGGGAGTAGTTCAACCTGTTGCAATGACCTATGTTTATGGACATGATTTTCGGAAAGGCTTACAACTAATTAAAAACTTGACAAAAAAACCTTTCGGAGTAAATTTTACACTTGTCAAAGGAAACAAAACCTATCAAAAACGATTGAGAAAATGGCTAGACATCTCCTTGGAAGAAAATGTTCCTTTCTTTTTGACCTCATTGGGTAACCCTGATTGGATCGTAAAAAAAGCTCATGCCCAAAACATCAAAGTTTACCATGATACTCCTAGCCGAAAATTTGCTCTAAAGGTAGTTGATGTAGGAGTAGATGGTCTCATAGCTGTCAACAATAGAGCCGGTGGACAAACAGGTTTTATCTCACCAGAACAACTATTCGAAGACCTTCAAGACTTAGGACTTCCAGTAGTTTGTGCAGGAGGAGTTGGCAATACGGAAGATTTCAAAAAAATGCTTCAATTAGGCTATGCTGCAGTTCAAATGGGCACTCGTTTTTTAGCCACACAAGAATGTCAAATACAAAACAACTACAAACAAGCTATTGTAGAAGCTCGAGAAAAAGACATCATTTGGACCAACAAGATAGCAGGAGTCAATTCTTCTGTCATTAAAACTCCAGATATAGAAAAATTAGGCTTGCAAACAGGTCCTTTAATGAGCTATTTGTTGAGACAACGACGCACCAAAAATCTAGTGCGTAGTATGTTCATGCTTAAATCTATGATCAGATTCAAAAAAGTAGCCAACAAATCTAGCTATGTTCAATATTGGCAGGCAGGCAAAGGAGTTAGCCATATAGATAAAATTGAACCCGTCAGTAGGGTTCTCAAGGGTTTTCATCATTCTTATGAACAGTTTTTAGCAACTTAGGTTATACAAATATGGGAAAGAATAAAGCAACACGACTACACGAACTCATACAGGCATTAAGCCCTGCCGAAAAAAAATATTTCCATCTAAATATTGGAAAGTTTCATCCAAAAGAAGGAAACAAACAATTGTTATTGTTCCAGACAATAAACAAACACAAAAACTATAACAAAGAAGCTATAGAAACGGCTTATACCAAAGCAAGATACACCCCAAAACATCTACCAACAGATCATAATAAGTTATACAACTCAGTATTAGATAGCATTCGTGATTTTAATGTGGACAATGCAGCTGAGTCTAAGCTCTATGATAGTATCCAAAAAATAACTATCCTCTTCGAAAAAAAGCTTTTTGATCATGCACTTAAGCTAATTGACCGAAGCAAAAAAACAGCTTATCAGTACGAGATCTATGGAGCACTCATAAACCTTATATCTCTAGAACAACGAATATTAAAGGTACTTGGGAAAATAGATGAAGCCCTGGCTCTTATAGATGAACAACAGGCCGTTTGGAAGCAACAAGAGCTTTTCAATCAAATGATCAAGTTGCATTATCAAAGTATAAAACTCCGAATTAGTTTATCAAAAGCACGAGATGAAGGACGTCTAAATCAATTGGAAGAACTACTCCAAAATCCAGTATTAAAAAAGGCTAATCCAAGCAGTTTTTGGATCGAGTTTCATAGATTAGAAACTTACTGCAACTACCATTTCATAAAAGATGAACAAGAGCAAGAGCTTTTCTATAACCAACAACTGATCAAACTTTATCAGCAATATCACTGGTTTCAGCAAGACCAACCTCTAAACTATTTAGTCATCCACACTAGATTTTTAGCGATCAAAAGACACCTTCATCCTCAACAATTTGAGAAAGCTCTGCAAGAATACAGACAACTAGGCAACAACCTAAAAAAACAAAAACGAGAAGCACAAAGCACCATTTTCATCTTCTCTTACAACTATGAGCTCGACAACTACCTAAAACAACGAGCTTGGAAAAAAGCACTCAACCTAATTCCTACAATGGAAAAAGGGCTCAAAAAACATTACAACCTAATAAGAGATGCTCTTATTGTAGGTAGTTACCATCGATTTGCTCATGCATTCTTCTTCAATCAAGATTATTCTAACGCCTTAAAATACATACTTAAAATACAAAATGACTTCTCTCCTACAGTTCGTCCAGATGTCTATTATTTTGCTTTTTTATTCCAAATAATTACACATTATGAACTAGGACACTACAAACTGTTGCCTTATCTAATCAAAACAGCTAAATACCATTTAGACAAGCACAAAAGCCTACACAAGGTTGAAGCACTCACCATGCTTTACCTCAAAAAACTATCAAAAGAGTTGCCCACAACTAAAAGCATTCAACTATTCCAAAACTTTGAACAAGAGTTATCCATGCTCCTAAAAGATGAATATGAAAGTCGAATTCTTCAAATCTTTGACCTTCTAGCTTGGATTCAGTCCAAAACAGGCTCTAATAGCCCTAAATAGTTGTATCTCCAAACAGAGCACATAACCCCATAGTACACTGTAAAACAAACAATTAACTCAACTCGAAAATTATATTTTTAGCTCTTATTAAAAAAATATAACATATATAAAATCCTAACCTTTTACTGGCCTTTAATGTTTTTAGAATATACTTTTGTAAATATTAGTAACAACGAAATTTATGATCGTCAACAATAAATTTTCAAAAAAAAACATTATGAAACAAACAGTACTATTAATAGGATTAATGTGTTTCTCAATTGGAAGTATTTTTGGGCAAACAACACTCTATATTGAAGATTTTTCAGATACATCCTTGGACGAGAAGGGGCAAGATGGAACAACTTTAGATGTTTCAGGTGTTACTAACTGGACTATTGACCCTAGTGGGGGGAATTTTGCTTCAGGAGACTATCTGAAACAAACAAGTGGGGAGTTTAGAGCTAAGGATACAGATGGCAATGTATTTTGGGGATCTTTAATTATTGATATATCGTGTTACACTAATGTTACTTTATCTGTTCAAACAATTGATGCAGGAAATAATGATGTACAAGCTTTTTATAGAATAAATGGTGGTGCATTAGTATCAATGGGAGCCGCAGGTAGTGCAACTAGAACAGTACCTGGGTTGACAGGATCTACAGTTCAAATTGTGGTTAGGTATTCTGGAACAAGTAGTACAGGGTATCAAGCTCACGATAATGTATCTATTGTAGGAGATTATAGTTCTGCTCTATGTGTTATTCCTGCTGGTCCTCCAGCCTGTGGAGGAAACCTTACGGATAGTGATGCAGGCACAGCTGCAGGTACTTACGGAAATAACATTAACTACACCTCTACAGTTTGTCCTTCAACACCAGGAGAATTAACAACAGTTACTTTTAATGACTTAGATATTGGTGCTGGAGATGTTTTAAATATATATGAAGGAGATGATATATCTGGTCCTTCATTGGGTACGGTTACCTCTGCAACTTCTGTGGGATTTTCAGTAAGTTCTTATGATTGTATTACATTCAATTGGATTACAGATGGCAACGATAATGGGAATGAAGGTTTTATGGCAGCTATCACTTGTGAAGTTCCTGTAACCAATACTGTGGCTGCAGATGATTTTGCAAATGCTCCAACAATATGTGACTTAAGTTCGTATAGTGGCTCAACAACAGGCAATACCCCAGATGTTCCTTTTGGTCTTAAACCTTTAGGTAATAATTCTGGTTCTTATTCATGTCCATCTGCTACATTCAAAGGGGCCATTGAAAATAACTCATGGCTTAAGTTTGTAGCTACTTCAACTTCTGTAACCATGGATGTGGTTCCAGGTTCTTGCCAAGTGGGCTGGGATGGAGGTATTCAAATGGCTATTTTTTCATTTGATGGCTCTAGTTTCACTCGATTATCAGACTGTGCATTATCTCAAGGAGGACAGTCTTCTCCTTTTACAATAACTGCAACTCCATTAACTATTGGAGATACTTATTATATTATGGTTGATGGTAATGCTGGTGCTAGATGTCCTTATACCATCAGTATGCAATCAGGTTTTACTCCATTAGCTGCAGCTGCTAGTCCTACTTCAGTTTGTGCTGGTGATCCTGTCACTTTATCTGCTACAGGCGGATCTGGTTCTAATTTCATTTGGTTTGCTGATGATCCTGCATTTGGTAGTGAATCAGGTAATCCAATAACTGTTAACCCAACAACTACAACAACCTATACTGTATTAGATCAAGGAGAATGTGCAGGTACTACTGCTAATGTTGCTGTAACCGTAACAGCTTGTGCAAGCTGTTCTATCAGCAATCTTGCCGCAGGTAGCCAAACAGCCTGTGTTCCTGCTACCAATACTTATACCCAAGAAGTAACAATTACTTATACCAATGCTCCTGGTTCTGGTACTTTAGATGTAAATGGTCAATCTTTTGCTATCGGCACAAGTCCACAAACAGTTACGCTCACAGGTTTAGTAGCAGATGGAAACCCTGTATCTGTCACAGCTAGCTTTTCGGCAAACCCTGCTTGTACACTAACTGCAGCAAGCTTATTTACGGCACCTGCAGCCTGTGGAACTGCTTGTACCCCTGACAATGGATCATGGGATTAAACGCTCTGTTTTTTTTTAACATTAGTTTGTAAAGTTTTTCTAATTAATTAGAAAAATATACTGCTGAATTTAGCTTCTCAAGCTAAACATGCATGAACTACTACTAAAAAGGCCTGCTTAATTAAATTAAAAAACAGAACTTATGAGATTCCATATAAAATATAGTTTATTAGCCCTCTTGTTTAGCCTTGGGGTCAGTTATAGCTATGCTCAATGCACACTATCTGCAACCTCATCAGGTGGTAATGCTAGCTATACGCAAGTTTATGTATTAGTTGATGACAATGGAAATATAGTTGCTCAAAATACAACTGGTACATTCACTAGTATAGCCACTGGCACTTATCATATTCATGCTCTAAATTATAATCCAACAGATGTTCCTAGCCCATTACCTAGTGCTCTAATTGGACAACCAGTAGCCAATGTAGGAAGTACAACTACAGGTTGTTTCAATAGTGATTTCCTGACAGATTATGTAGTTCGGGTTTGTGGCAATTGCCAACAAAGCAATACAGTCTGTGAAACAGATGCAGTAGTTGCTACTTCTTCTGGTGGGAATGCTAGTTACACTCAACTTTATGTACTTGCTGATGCCACTACAGGACTAGTAGTTGCTACTAATGGAACAGGCACATTCACAGGAATGGTTAGCGCCGGAAATAGCTATAGAATATATGCTCTAAACTACAATCCGGCAGATGCTCCTAGCCCATTACCAACTGTAGGGCAATCGGTAGCTACTGTAGGAAGTACAACAGTAGGTTGTTTTAATAGCGATTTTCTGACAGACTATGTTTGTTTTAATATTACCAACTGTGCAACTTCTTGTGTAAAAGAATCCAATATTTGTGAGAATGATGATATTATAGCATCTTCTTCTGGTTCTAATGCTGGCTATATACAGGTATATGTATTGACAGATGATGCAGGCAATTTTATTGCTCAAAATATGACTGGGGTATTCCCATCAACAAGTCTAACTCTTGGAAACACCTATCATGTTCATGCTCTAAACTACAATCCAGCCAACCCACCATCTCCACTGCCTAGCACATTAAATACAGGAGATGCCATTTCAACAATTACGGGTGGCTGCTTCAATAGTGATTTCTTGACAGACTATGTTTGTTATACAATAGGTTGCCCTTGCGACACTAAATTAGTGCAATATGCTCCAGACCAAGCATCTGCAGGAGGTATGGGAGTACAATATACAATGGCGACCGCTTATTGTGAGGAAGCATCTGGTTGGAGATACTATTATGATCCTAATGCTCCAGATGATTTACTCTTTGCGATTGAGCATAAACCAGCAGGTGGCAATACAGCTGATTTCACAGCACAAGTTACGATTGGAGTCAATGACTATTCTACTACAACAGGTTATGATGAGCCTATAGGTGGTCAAGATTTGGTTAATTTTGAGGCTAATTTTGGGATGGGCCGTTATTGGGATGTAGATGTTACTTCTGGTAGCCTAAATGGACCTGTAAATGTCCGATTTTTCTATAAACCAGATGAGTTTGCAATAGCCAATAATGCAGCTGCAGCATGGAAAACAGCCAATGAACCCGCAGCAATTTTGGCAGGATATGCAGGCTTACAACAACTTAGTCCTTATTGGTTCAAGACTAATGATGCTACAGCTTACAACCCAGCTCCAGATTTAGAACCAACAACTGTTAACTCAGGAAATATCATAGTTTTAAATAGCAATTTTACAGGTGTAGATGCTATTGGAATACACAATACCAAAAACTATGTACAATTTGATGGTCAAATCTCTAGTTTTTCGGGAGGAACAGCAGCCTTTAGAGTTACACCTATTCCAATTATACTTGACAATGCTACCATAGGTTTTAGTGGTTGGAAAGTTGGCGATAAAAATGAATTAGAATGGACTATTGATAATGAACAAACCATTCAATCTTATACATTAGAACGCTCAACTGATGGTATTGACTTTCAAACATTAGCCGCAATAGATGCAGTTGGTCAATCGGCCTACAACTACATAGATGAACTTCCTTATAGTACAAGTTATTATAGACTAAAAGTGAAAGAGCTAGATGGTCAAATTAGTTATTCTAATGTTATAAACTTAACTAGAAAAGGCATAACAGCAGGAAGTATAAAAGTTTACCCAAATCCAACTACTAATAGTGTTAATATCGATTTCTTAGCGGATAAATCGAGCAATGCAACTATTCAGGTTATTGATGTATTAGGAAGAACCTTACAAACAATAGAAACAAGTGTAGAGTTAGGTGCCAACAGAAAAATAATAGATTTATCTATGTTGAGTGATGCTGTCTATATCCTATCTATCAAAACGGAAGATGCACAATTCACTCGAAAAATAACAAAAACACATTAAAATACAGAGTTACCCCTCTCATCGATTTACAAACTTTAGCTGAGTATTGTATTCTGATTTTCTAGAGTCAAAATCTTTCTAAGATTTTGACTCTTTTTTTGCTTAAAAATAGAACATTCCGATAGGCCAAGTTGTTACAATAATACTCCCTCACTTACAAAAATTCTAACTATGAGTCTATTTGATAAATTAGTAGAACAAAAAATCCAAGCAGCTATCAAACAAGGTGATTTTGATAGTTTTGAAGGTTTCGGAAAACCTATGGACAATACGGACTATTTCAATGCTCCCAAAGAAGAACGAATGCTTTTTCATATTCTCAAAAATGCTGGTATTGTACCCGAAGAAATACAGCTTCGGAAAGATATGCTTAAGCTCCAAGACCAGATCAACAGCAGTGACAATCTAAACACAAAAAAGTCCTTACACCAAAAGTTTCTGACACTACAAAGTAAGTATAACATACTAATAGAAAAACGAAAGTTAAATCGTTAGTGATCTAGTTTTATTAAGCCTATAGTAGCCTTTCTTATATCTGAAACAGCCTATCCACTAGTAGGTATATCAGTGCGTACCTCCCCCTTTTCGAAACCTAAGTTTCGAGCCAACTCCTGCACTTTTTTCTTTGCATCCTACTCCTTTTTTAGCTACCTTATTAGTTTAATCCTCTAAAGTTATTCACTACACTAACAAATTCAACTATGCAAAGAACTTTACACTTCTATTTATTTCTATTGTTTATCGCCTCTTCAGCCACTGCACAAGATGTGTTTTGGTTCGAAGATTTTGACAATAATGCTACTACTCGTTGGAATGTGACAGGCAATGATCCTACTCCCGCAGGAATACCCGGATTAACTTATGGTGTCAACAACAATTTTGACTTTTTTGTTATTAATGATGCTAACACTCCAGAATTGACTGGCCCAATTAGTAACGGAATTTCAATGAGTCAGCAAGGGCAATTTGTAAGAGGTCGTCACTATGATTGTGCTGCTCCTAGCAACTTACCTAATCCATTCATAAATGATGGCGCCGCTGCTTCTAACAAAAGTTTGCACATCACAGCTCGCACCCCTTGTGGTGGTATCATCTATGCAGGTACACCTGGATATGACGACTGGAACTGTATCACCTTATCTGGAACAGATGCACCACTCACACAAACAGAACAATTTGCAGCTTACAATACCAATATAGATGCTACAGGAAAATGCAATATTAATTGAAAACTTCGGAAAAGTCCAAAGTCAAGATTTAAAATAGGGATAAATTGTTACTTTGAGAGTTAAAAACACAGATAAAAACCAACTAATAATGTTTGAAGCTTATATAGAAGAACTACTA
>JAAEPD010000671.1 GCA_024222455.1 Aureispira sp. | reverse complement strand
TCTTCCGAAGACATTCCAAAGACTATGAAAAAACGACGGATAGTTCGGAAGCTTGGATTCTTTGGGCTAATTGCCAAATTTTATTAAACCGTTTTTAAACTTTACTTGCTTTAATTTTTAAACATGTTCTAAGTTGTTTTCTAATAGAAAACATACATCAAAACCATTTTTCATGAACTTACAATTTTTAGCTAAAGCTAGCCTTCTTATCAGTCTTATTTACTTAACTGGCTGTGCTACCAAAAGCAATCATTATCTAAGTAACATCAAAACACCTGAAGAAATAAAAGAAACGGTAAATAAAACAGATAAGATTTATCATATGCTCTCAGGCCACTTTAGCAATAAAACTCAGGCAGCTACAGCAACTGAGGCTATGCATAAAGAACAAGAAGTTATTTGTGTTCCTATATGGATAGATAAACGTAAACAAGAACATTGGTTGTATCTAGGACTTTTTCAGGCAGACTATCCAGACGAAGCTATTGCTCAAAGTATAGTAGAATTGGTTCGGGTCAATAGAGATTCTTTTGCTTTAGCTTTTTATGATATTCCAAATGAAGACCGATATTCTAAAGAATGGTTGGTAAAAGAAAAACCATTTGAAGATTTAGCCCCTAAAGATTTATTATCTAATAACTGTGTGTTTTATGCAGTAGAACGTGCCCCTAATGAATTTGAGGTTCTAAAGGGTAACTCACCTTGCAAAAAGCGATTTACAGGAGATGTTCGATCATTCAAATTTGCAGCCTCCCTAACTCCTGAATTTCAGATATACCACCATAATTTTTTTGATGGAGAGGGCAATTTGATTATGAGCTACGAAAAGCCCAATGGGCTAAACCTAGAACGACTTAAAGAGCCTAAATATCTAGAATCAGAAGAAGATGAGTAAAAAAAAAGCTTAGAATGTATTTTAGTACACTCTAAGCTTTTTTTTAGATATTAATATCTTGTAAAAACTGAATAGTTTGGTGTATATCGTCTGATAACAAACGATCTTTATCTAGCTGTGGTACTACTTTTCTATAGTCTTTTAGAATACTCTCAATCGCAGGAGAAGACGACAGCTCTCTTAAGCTGAGGGCTTGTGCTGCTGCCATAAACTCTATTGCCAATAACCGTTCTACATTATTAACCACCTTATACAGCTTGGTAGCAGCGTTGGCAGCCATACTTACATGATCTTCTTGACCATTACAAGATACAATAGAATCTACAGAAGCTGGTGTACACAATTGTTTGTTTTGACTTGCAATAGATGCTGCAGTATATTGTGTAATCATTAGGCCAGAATGCAAGCCAGAATGGTGTGTTAAGAATGGAGGCAAGCCTCTTTTTCCGCTAATGAGTTGATACAATCTGCGCTCTGAAATGCTACCCAACTCGGACAATGCTATAGCCAAAAAATCTAATGCTAAAGCAATTGGTTGTGCATGAAAATTTCCGCCAGAAAGGATGGCATCTGTATCTGGAAAAATATTTGGGTTATCTGTCACACTATTGACCTCTGTTTCTAAAACTCCTGCTACATAAGCTATAGCATCTTTGCTAGCCCCATGCACCTGTGGCGAACACCTAAAAGCATAGGGGTCTTGCACTGTATCTTTAGGAGAAGCTGCTATTTGGCTATCTTTTAGATAACTTAATATATTTTGAGCAGTCTGCAACTGCCCTTGATGTGGTCGAATTTGGTGCAAACGCTTATCAAATGGTGACAAAACACAGGCAAAACCATCTATAGACATCGCTGCTATCAAGTCAGCTAATTTGGATAGTTTTTTAGCTTTTATCATGCTCCAAACTCCATAAGCTGTCGAAAACTGTGTTCCGTTCAATAAGGCCAAACCTTCTTTAGCTTTTAATTTCAATGCTGGCCAGTCTTGTTTTTGGAGTGCAGAGCTAGCTTCTACCGTTTCACCCTGTTCATACACTTTTCCTAAGCTCAAAAGTGGCAAAGTCAAATGTGCTAAAGGGGCCAAGTCACCTGATGCGCCCAAAGAGCCTAAGTCATAGATAACAGGCAACACATCTGCATTAAACATATCTACCAAGCGCTGAGCTACAGCTGTACTCACTCCAGAATAACCAAAACTCAAGTTTTTGATCTTAAGTAAGAGCATTATTCTAATGACCTCCAAAGGTGCTAAATCGCCAGTTCCACAAGCATGAGATTGCACTAAATTGGATTGCAACTCCTCTAATTGAGCATCATCTATTCGAATATCACATAAAGATCCAAACCCTGTATTAATTCCATAAAATGGAGCATCAGATTCATTTATCTTTTTATGCAAATAGTCAAAACAATGCTGTATTTGCTGGACAGCACTATCACTGAGTTGAATAGTCGATTTCTGCGCAAAAATATTGGCAATATCATCAATAGTCCAAAGGCTATGGTCAAGTTGATAGCTCATAGTTGTATGATTGTCTGTTCATTAAAAGTGTAGAATCTGTTTTATAGACTGCAAATATAGGATTTAGGTTTTACTATTGTAGTAGTTCTACTAAAAAAGCATTTTTCGACTTGATTAAATCAAAGAAAAAATATAGATTTGTCGCTTTATGAATTAAAAAAAACTAAATATATGAAACTCGACCAACAAAAATTGGAGCAACTTTCTGCCCTAGAAAAACCTCTTAGACGATACTTGGCTATACACAAAAAATATGGGGGAGGAGACCCTGATAAGCTTAAAGAATATCTAGATCTTATTCAAAGTATTAATACCATAAGGAATATAAAAAATTCTCTAATGGCTGCTAAAACAACTTTACTCTCAAATGGGGATATCCCAATAAATGTGGATTTAGATTTTTTCCCACGTAGTATTCATGTAATGTATTATGGGAAAGAACATAAACTCATACCTATTAATAGTACAGCACTTCCTCCTTATTCAGTTGAGTTTAATATTAGTTTACCCTCTCGTCCAGATAACAATAGTCGAAGTTTAATAATAAAAGGAAGTGAATTCAATACTTCGGAAATAAAAGAAATTGTTATCCCTTCTTATGAACTTAGCTCAACAACAGTTATATTAACACTTACTTGGAACGCCGGTGACAAGTATGTTATAAATACTGAGATGATTAATGACTGTGACGATCTTAACACTAAGGCATATGAGACATTACAAGATGGTTTAGAAGAGGTCTATAAACAACTTCATAATATAAAAGATTTAGGTGTAAACTATTTTAACTCTATTAATAGTAGCTATACAATAGCAAGTAACCAATTCAAAAAATTCCTAAATAAACAAAATGAATATAAAGATGGTCTTCAAACTATAAAAGTTAATGTTCTAACAATGTTATCGGTAGGAGCTTTATCTTGGATTGCAAATTTATCAAAGCTAGCTGATATTACAGAAGATATAACAACAGTAGCTATTGACAAATCCATGCCTGCCCTTGCAGAAAAAAGTACTGAAGTAAGACAAGTTGAAAATGATATAAGTTTGCTAAGTGAAGATATCAAAAACAATTTAGCTTTAACTACTTTTGTAGATGCTATCATAGCTATAGACAACAAGCTAAGTAAGCTTTTTGGAGATATTTTTTTAGCAAAAACTGATGTAACAAATTACTGTGAAAATATTAATTTCAAGCGCCAACTAGAACTTTATACAGATATTGCAGATAAAACAAAAAACGAAATCAATCAAATTATTCCTTCTTTAAAAGAATACAGTCAAAATTTTAAGGTTATTGAAAAAAACAAATTAGCAGAAGAATTCGAATTTGCTTTTTGGGTAAGATGGATACCATGCCTCAAAAATATCAAAACAGAAGACTATGATGCACCAATGGGGGGTGCAGGTAGATCGCCAAACTACCCTATTCCAGGAAAGAAAGAGCCTAGAGAAAATCCTAGATATAAGAAGGGAAAGGCATCTTATGATGGTGGATTATGTAGGGAATTAAGAGATCATCTGAGATCAATCGGTATAGAAAAAGCAGCAAATGTGAATTTAGATTTTTCTTATGCAGGTCTAGGAGATATTCCATCTTCTGAAATAGAAAAACTTGTTAAGTGGGCAAGTAGTCAAAATTCTAAACTAAAACTTTCACTTTAATGAAAAACTCCATAAATAGTTTTATGTGTGTTGCTATAATAGTATCTGGATTCTTTGCTTGCACCCCAACAAGCAAAGAATCCTCTCTTGTAGGACTATGGATACCAGATAAGGCTATAAATTATACTACAAAAGATTCTTTAGGGAAATCATGGAATATCTCAGCGCCTATTCTTTGGGTAGATACTAATTTTCTAGAAGAAGCATACTTCCATTTTTTTCCTTGTGTTCCCTTCGTTTCAGAAAAAACTAATATATCCACTAGTATAAAGTATTCAAATACTCCACTATTAAACCTTTCCTACATAAAAAATCACCAAAATAAAGGTGTTTTCACACTATCTCAATTAGGAAGTGATCAAGGATTAACCATGCCTAAGTTTATTAATCTAGAATATAATTCTAATCAAGACAAACTAGCGGTACACCTACTAGTCAACAACTCAAAGCAAATTATCCACTATACCCGAAAACCTTATTTAGAAAAACAAAACTGGTTAGAAAATTCAGATACTAATTCGGTGGTTTGGATAGCTGAAGATAATGAATATCACTACGAAATATCCACTAATACGCCTCGTCAAACAACATTTTTTGTCCTTTCCAAACAAGATTTATCTTGGAAATATGGGCGCACCCAATCCCCCTTGTCTTCAAAATTATTTTACACTTACCTTCGAGCTAATATAGATTCTACAACCTCTATCAGCACTATTATACCTAAAGAAAAAAGGGGAAATAAACTAATCTGTTACTATTACTCTAATGGAGCCTATACAGAACTATACTTTGTACCCCAAAAGCAGAAAAATGTATTGACAGCTGATAGCATAAGCCAACTAATGCAAATCCGCTCTAATTGGGATAGTCCAAATCGTATCTACCAAAATAATAATACCTATTTTCATAACTCAACGACCTCCTTTTTACTATCACCTTCACAAAGGTACTTGGTACATTACTCTAAATTATCAGATTCTATTATTCAATCAGAATTATTCAAAGAAGGCAGTCCTAAAGAATTAGTTTTTTTAGATTAAGACTCCTTATTACATCAAAAAATCCCTAACCGTCCAAAACGGTTAGGGATTTTTCTTTTTAGGTCATATCAAGTAAACCTACTTATCAAAATACTTCAACAGCTCCTTAGCATCTTCATTATAGTCACTCGACTCATTATCAATAACCAGTTTCAAGCGTTTGACGGCTTCATAACGCTCACTTTTGAGCAAAAACCGCAAGGCATCATAAAACTGAATATCTTGATCTTCAGTTTTCCAAATACTCCCATCTATACTATCCAAAATCATAGTAGCCTTAGCAAAATTCTTTTCTTGTAGTAGGACAAAAACCTTAGCCAATAAAGCTCTATAATCCTTAGAATCTAAACCTTGTGTATTCTCAAAAGTATCATAAGCCTTTTCGTAATTTCCATTGAGGTAATGCAAACGCCCCAAAGCATACCATTCCTTGTGTGTAGGATCTATAGCTATTGATTTTTCGAGATATTGAATCGCCTGTGGCAGCTCATAATTAAAAATATGCACCAAAGAGAAGAGTCTCAAAATATCGATATCCTTTTCCAAATAATCTTTTCCTGCATCAAAAGCAGCCTTAGCCTTATCCATATCGCTCAAAAGTAAGTAGGTTGCGACCAATACCTTATGTGCAAAATTCTTATTTTTAATATCTGATTTCAGTTGCACCTTTGCCCTTTTTTGCATAGCCTGCAACTGCTGTTTATCTGTTTTAGTTACTTGTATTTTTATCTTTTTAGTAGTCAAGTTTTCATCTAAGTTAGACAACAAAACTCTAAAACATAACAACATAGTATAAGCGCCATCTAGCCCCATTTGAGGCAAATCAGAATCTTGCTCTTTTATAGCCTTATTGAAGAAAGATTCATCTATTTTCAGAACATCTAAAGCTGTCATTTTCTCCTTCTTAGAATCATAATCTTGATCCATAAGGCCTCCTAATTCTATTATAATTCTATAAAATTGATCCATCATAGCTCCTATATAGATAACTGGTTCTGAAGGGTCAATAGCATAAGCCTGCTCTATATGTTTGCGAGCAGAGGTAGTATCCAGCACATTTAACTCATATAGGGCCAATTGAGCTAGAGCTTCCGCATTTTTGGGATTTTGTTCTATATAAATATTCCAAAGGCTTAGTACTTGCTCCAAATTACCTACAGCCTGAAATACATTGGTTAATGTATAAACAAATTCTAGGCTATCGGGATGTTCTTGCAAACCTAAGGTTCCTGCTTTATAAGCATGATTGAGATAAGTATTGGCATTTTGAATATCATTCTTGTCTCTGTAATAAATAGATAACTGATAAGCTGTCTGCGCATCTTTAGGATTTTCCTCCAACTTTTTGAGCAGTTCAGCTTCTGTTGGGATCGGTTCAGGTGCTTCTTTTTCCTTATCAGTTCTGAGCATACTCTCCATGAAACTCATGGTATAATTAGGTGCAGCTAATGGCATTGCAATATTCTCCAAAAAAGCAGTGGTGTCTTTGCTAGATCGAATCATTTGAGCTTGGGTCGATGCTTGATAGCAAAAGACTAAAATGGGTATAAGGTATGTTACTCTCATTGTTCTTAACAGTTTATATATTATATAGTATATCTACAATCTTAATAGTTCGTGTATTTTTAACTTTCCTAATTAATTGATTAGAAAAACTTCATGGGCTATTGTAGTCTTAAAATCATAACTATAGATGGGATCTAAAAATTATGGTTAGGATCATTAATAAAGTTTTTGGCAATTTTAGAATTAAATACTAATTTACTTGATAGACAAATTATAAACCAAAAATAACATTATGTCGAAAGAATTGTCGAAAGAGGATATAAAAAAATTGAACTCTCGTGAAGGATTGCTAGCCTTACTGAAAAAGAAAAAAATCGACATCCACAAAGTATTAGAACGTTTAGAGTACGAATCTGAACTGGAAGACTTACAAGTAGAATTGGTCAAATTGCAGCGTTGGGTGCAAGAATCAGGAAAAAAAGTAGCTATTATATTTGAAGGACGTGACGCAGCTGGCAAAGGTGGTGCTATTCGTAGATTCACCAAGCACTTGAGCCCTCGTGCTATGCGTGTTGTCGCCTTGCCGAAACCAACCTCAGAAGAATCTGGACAATGGTATTTTCAAAGATATGTAAACCAGCTACCAACTAAAGGTGAAATTGTATTTTTTGACAGAAGTTGGTACAATAGAGCTGTAGTAGAACCAGTAAATGGTTTTTGCTCTAATGAGCAATACGAACGGTTTATGAGTCAGGTAAATGAATTTGAACACATGCTGCGAGAATCTGGATTAATACTCTTTAAATTTTGGTTTGATGTAAGCAAAGATGAACAAGCCCAACGTTTTGATGATCGTCGAAAAGATGTACTCAAACAATGGAAAATTAGCCCTGTAGATGTTAAGGCGCAAGAGCTTTGGGACGACTACACCAATTACAGTCAAGCTATGTTCAAACGTACTCATCGTTCTTATTTACCTTGGGTTATTATTCAAGCAGATCATAAACCTGATGCTCGTTTGGAGAGTATGCGCTATGTATTGAACAATGTAGACTATAAAGGGAAGAAAGATTCTAAGACTTCCCTAAAACCCAATAAAAAGGTAATACAAGAATATCAGTTTGAATAGTCGGTATAAATATTGTTAGAAACATGTAGAAATCAATATCTTAGACATAGACTAAATAGGGCTATATAGATACATAGCTTTTCTTTTTCTACCAATCCCACAACAATGAAGAATCCAATACTCATTTTAGCCCTTTTGTTTAGTGCTTCTATTGCCTTTGCTCAACGCTCTATTGGAGACCATAGCAATAAAAAAATTGAAGCCGAAACAGCAAACTGGTCAACTGTTAAACAATCGGTTTGCTCCATGAAATATCCTAACAATTGGGAATTGGACGAAAGTGGTGGACAAGGGACATCTTTTATGGTTTTCTCTCCTTTAGCCAATAGTGGTGACTCATTTAGAGACAACATGAACCTTCTCATACAAAACTTGAGCAGTTATAATCTTGATTTAGATACCTATACAGAACTCTCTATAAAACAAATAGAAGATGCTGGATTTGAGATGATAGGCTCTAAACGCTTGAAAAATGGCTGTCATGAGATAGCTTATACAGGTACAGTAGAAGGCTATCAACTCCAATGGAAGCAACACTATTGGGTACGCAATAACCATGCATATGTACTTACCTTTACGGCAGAACAAATCGAGTACGAGGCTTTTGAAAAACAAGCTGATGCTATGTTTTCTTCCTTCAGACTAAAATAGATCGTGTATAAAAATTTTGGTTCTAATCAACTTTTTATTCAAACGCTTGTTTGAATAAAAAATAGACCTCATATGATATTCAATACAGACAAAAAACAATCTTGGAAATCTTGGGCAATGATCAAGCTCATGAACTTCTACCCTACTTATCGTAGAACAGGTGGTCGTATGATTTTCTTTTCGGAAGATGGTAAGGAAGTTCATATACGCCTTAAGTTGGGTTGGGGCACAAAAAACTATGTAGGCACCCTATTTGGAGGAAGCTTGGCTTCTGCAGCTGACCCCATTTATATGATTCAACTCCTTCGACTACTAGGTGGCAACTATGTCGTCTGGGACAAGGCTGCCAGTATTCGTTTTCTAAAACCTGGCACCCAAACTTTATACATGCAATTTTTGATCACAGATGATTTTTTGGACGATATAAAACAACGAGTAACTGACGAAAAGGAGTTTGACATTGACTTAGAAACTCAGTGGGTAGACAAAACAGGAAAAGTCTATGCAACTGTAGTCAAAACCTTGTATATTGCAGATAAAGCATATTACAAAAACAAACGTAAAAATAAAAAACAACAGGTTGCTAGCTAGGGCAAGACATCTAAAATTATTTACTATAATTATAGAGCCATCCCCTTAATGTTGAATTAAAAAGGTAAGTAAAAGCTATATGTTAAGCTTAAATATAAATTTTAAGCACGTTTTTGCTCTAAATAGCTAAACTCAATTCAACATTCAGCATTCAAACTTTAAACATTATAAAAAGTAGCCTGTTGAATTTCGTATGAAAAGCTACTCCTATATATTACTATTCTTTTG
>JAAEPD010000670.1 GCA_024222455.1 Aureispira sp. | reverse complement strand
TCTATATATTTATTTTTTTTGTATTTTCATTTGATAGTGCAAAGGTAATGTATTTTAACTGATAAAGCAACAGTTTTTTACTTTTGCAACCCAAAAAGAGAGTTTTTTTATCAAAATGGGAAAAACTACCCGCCATTCGCATATCCAACAAAAATTAAGCCAACCAAATCTAAAAACCTAACATTAACCTATTTCAGAGCTATTTTCAAGCATAATTCACCCCCTCAAAAATGAATTATTATTAGGTTAGCCAAGCAGTCTCTTTTAATTTTATAAGGTTTTTCCTTTTTATACAGAATATAATTTCCCCTAGTTTAATAAGCTCATTATCTAACTATTTTCAATCTAAAATCAGAGACTAGCTTTTTTTTGTATTTTTATACTAGTTTTAGACTGGGAAATTAAAAATCAAACTTCAGTTTCAATAAATAAAAACTATCAAAATCAATTACCAAATAAATAATTTAGATGAAAAAACAAGACCGTAGAAGCTTTTTACAGTTTTTGGGACGAACAGGAATCCTAGTTGGTACAAGTGGTGTGCTAGGAGCATTAAGTTCTTGCAATGAAAATTCAAACAACACAACACCTCCCACGACTGATAGCACAAGTACCTCTCTTCCAAAAATGGATTTTCCATTAAAAGCAATTCAAGCCACAATGGAAGATGATATTATATTAAGTGAAGGATTGCAATATCAAGTAATTGTTCGTTGGGGAGACTCCATCTCTGAAGCTGATCAATTTGGATTCAACAATGACTATCTAGCATTTATCCCCCTCAAGGATAATCCTAACGAAGGACTACTTTGGTCTAACCACGAATACATTCAAGAACTTTTCATTAGTGGTTTTACTGAAGACGACCGTTCTAAGAAGACTAAAGAACAGGTAGAAAAAGAAATGTATGCTGTTGGAGGAAGTATTATACACATCAAAAACAATAATGGAACTTGGGAATTGGTTCAAGACAATGAACTCAATCGTCGTATCACAGCTAAAACAATGATTCCTTTTGATTGGGATGAACCAATAGCAGGTGCAACTGAAGCAATGGGTACCTTAGCTGGCTGTGCAGGAGGTGTCACACCTTGGGGAACAGTACTAAGCTGCGAAGAAAACTACGATATGTTTTATGGAGAGACAGACCATACTAGCCCTGTAGAAACGGTTCATGAAAATAGCTATTATGGCTGGGAAAAACATTACCCTCAAAACAAACCAGAACATTATGGTTGGGTAGTAGAGGTAAAACTAGAAACAGGTGAAGCTAAAAAACTAGTAGCTTTGGGTCGTTGTGCACATGAATGTGCTACAGTATTTGAGCTACCTGACAAACGTCTAGTGGTTTATACTGGCGATGATAAAAATGATGAGCACCTTTATAAGTTTATCAGCAGCGAACCAGGTAGCTTACGCAATGGTACACTATATGTAGCCAACACCGAAAAAGGTGAGTGGGTATCTCTAAAATATGAAGAGCAAGAAATCTTGCAGAAAAATTTCAAAAATCAAACAGAGGTTCTTATCCGCTTGCGTGAAGCCGCAAAACTACTAGGAGCAACGCCGCTCAACCGTCCAGAGGATATAGAAATAGATCCAGAAACAGGTAATGTTTTGGTAGCATTGACCAACAATAAACCTAAAGGTGATTATCTAGGACAAATTCTAAAAATAGAAGAGACCAACAACGATAAAACATCACTAACATTCAAGGCTTCTACATTCTTAGCTGGTGGCCCAGAACATGGCTTTGCTTGTCCAGACAACTTGGCCTTTGACCAAAAAGGCAATCTTTGGTTCACTTCAGACATTTCGGGTAGCTCTATTGGCAAAAATCAATATGAAGCTTACGGCAACAATGGACTATTTTTAGTCCCAATGTCTGGAGATCAAGCAGGAGAAGTTATTCAAGTTGGTTCTGCACCAAAGGATGCAGAATTTACAGGACCTTACTTTTCTCCAGATGGCAAGACCTTGTTCTTAAGTGTCCAACATCCAGGAGAGCAATCTAAATCACTAGATGCCTTAACAAGTACTTGGCCTGACGGTGAAGGCAATAATCCAAAACCTTCGGTAGTTGCAATTTCGGGAGAAGCACTAACTAAACTAATGGACTTGGGGTAACAAGTCCTATCATAAGAAATAAAAAAAGCGGAATGACTACAAGATCATTCCGCTTTTAGTTTATACATTAGTATATTATACTAAGCTATCTTAAACGTTAGTATAGGCTGATAAACATGGTTAACAACAGTTTCTGCAATACTCCCTTTGAGCCAATAACTCAAACCATCTCGACCATGTGTTCCCATTGCTAAAAAATCAATATGCTCATCTGCGCAAAAATTGACAATCCCTTTTTCTACAGTCTGATCTGAATAAATATGAAATTTAACCTCCTTCAAATCATTCAAATCCACAAAATCTCGCATATGTGCTAAGACTTCCCTATTGGTTTCAAAATCCTTTTTAGTATTAACTTTCAATAGGTGCAAAGTAGCTCCAAATACGTCTTGTAAGGCCTTAATCACAGCCAAATTTTCTTTGATTGGATTATGAAAATCACAAGCCAACAAAATATCATCTAACTCTAGATCGCTACGATCACATTTTAGTGTCAATATAGGCACAGGAGACTTGCGCATCAATCGTTCTATCTTAGAATGCGTCAAAAACTCCCAAACACCATGTGCTTCACGCACACCCATTACGATCATATCAACATGTTGCTGCTCTACATGATGTAGCACATCGTTGACAATCCGGCCAATTTTCACTTGAGCAGATGCTATATAGTCCTTATCTGCTATCCATTTTTGCATACGTTCTGCCACTTCCTCCTTTCTCTCCAAAAACGTTTTATAATCAAAGTTTTCTTGATTGGGCATCAACTCTCCATTACTATCAAAATAAGCATCAGAAGGTGCATTTACAATATAAATGACATCTATCTCTGCTCCCGTTTTCTTAGCAATCTTAACTGCTAAGTTGTAGGAATACTCTGATAGATCTGAAAAATCGATAGGAAGCAATATCTTTTTCATACTAAAGTCTTTTTTTACATAAACTAACTATTGGTCAACCGCTGCACAGCGCCCCAACTACCACCATTATAAACCTCTATTCCAGCAGATTTTAATTGCCCTG
>JAAEPD010000669.1 GCA_024222455.1 Aureispira sp. | reverse complement strand
GCTATCTATGATGATAAATCGTATGACTTGCTTTTGTGTAATTTTTCATCTTGCTAAGATAACCATTTGCAAGGACTTAAGTCTTTTCCGTCTGAAGACGGAGGATTTAAACCATTTAGAGGACATTAAAATTGACGATCAATCACCTGCGAAAACTCAACAAACTATAGGTTAAAATAAACTAGACAGCAAATACAATAAAGCCATAATCACAACTAAGCCCACTACCCAAACCAAAAACAGATTAATACGCCCATCTCTAGCAGGTTCTACCTCTACAGGGTCAATATTTTCTCCTAGCCATAATCTAGCAACTAAGGTCTTATAACCATTAGCCAACATGAGCAGTACAGGCAATAAAATCAAGGTAATAACAGTAGCTACCAATAATCCAAAGGCTACTGAAATTGCCATAGGCACCAAAAACTGTGCTTGAAAACTGGTTTCTAATATCAATGGTCCAAGTCCTAAAATAGTAGTAACAGAGGTCAATACAATTGCCCTAAAACGAGACAAACCTGCCTCATAGATAGCTTCTGTATGGCCTAGACCTTGTTCTATCAGTCGATTGAAGGCTGCCACAAAAACTAAGGCATCATTCACCATAATACCCACTAAGGCAACCACTCCTAAGATAGAAAATAGGCTAATAGGTGCACCCAATACATAATGCCCCCAACCTACTCCAATCAAGCCAAAAGGAATCAGAGAAAAGACAATTACAGTTTGACTGATAGAACGGAAAGTCAAAGCAATAATGGCAAACATAAAGAGCAATATTGGTAAGCCAAACTTGCCTATAGATTTAGATGTTTTCTCCTGTTCTCTATTTTGTCCTTCGTATAAGAATTGAACAGCAGGATATGCTGCTTCTAGTTTAGGAGCAATCTCCTCTTTTATCTGTGTAGTAATATCGGATACTGATACTTTCTTGTTGGCAATATCTGCTTCTACCTTTATCTCTCGTTTACCATCTAAGTGATTGATGGCAACTACTCCTCGCTTGATTTCAAAATTGGCAATCTCTGACAAGGGAAACTCTCTCCCATCTGCAAAGCGAATACGCATATTCTCCAACTGCCCTATTGTTTGGCGATCTTTGGTTGCATACCGCACCCAAATACGCACCTCATCTCTACCTCGCTGCAAGCGTTGCACCTCATTCCCAAAAAAGCCTTGACGCACTTGTGCCAATACTTCTTGGAGTGTCAATCCTAGCTGCTTAGCCTTCTGATTAAGGGTAATATTAACTTCTCTAAGTCCTTTTTGGTTATTATCAATTACATCTTTGAGTCCCTCTATATCTTTCAACTCTGTTTTGAGCATATCCACAGCACCTTGCAAGGAGGCTAAATCATTGCCCAAAATGGACACAGAAATAGGTTTACCAAATACCGAACCTACTCCAAAAGATACATTTTCGGCACCTATAATCTCCCCTGCTCTTTCTCGGATAGCATCTGTAACTTCTAATACTGCCACAGCACGAGTTTCTCCATCCAATAGGCCAATGCTCAGCTTGCCTTGATAGGTACTAGGGCCAACTTTTTTCTCTATTTTTTCTATAATATCTAAACCATCCTCTCTTTTTGCTTTGTACTCCTCATTGATTTCCCAAGCAGCTTTTTCTATATGAGTCAACCAATCTTCTGTGATTTGCTCCCTTGTACCAGCGGGCATATTCAAGGTAACTTGTATATCATCACGTTCTATAAAAGGAAAGAAAGTCGTCTTTATTTTACCCCCTTGAATAGCACCTAAGGTAATCATTAAACCACCAATTAGGATTGCAATAGGAATTGTTTTTTGCCAACTGTGAATACAGAAACGCAATACTGGTGCATAGAGTTTATCTCGCATCCAGAGCATAATATTATCCATGGCTCTCAATGCAACATTCTTCTGCAATCCTTTTGGAGTCAATGCCTTAGAATGGCCTAAATGACCTGGCAAGATTAAAACACCTTCTACCAAAGAGAATAATAGCGTAACCATAACAACTATAGCCATGTCTAAGAAAATATCACCCATTCGGCCTTCTATAAAAAAGAAGGTAGAAAAAGCAACAACAGTGGTCAAAATAGCCGAAGTAATTGCAGGTAATACATCTAAAGTACCTTTGGAGGCAGCCTCTTCTTTGCTCATTCCTTGTTCATAATAGGAATAAATATTCTCCCCTATCACAATACCATCATCCACCAGAATTCCAATCACCAAAATCATCCCAAATAAGGAGACTACATTGACCGTAATTCCCATTATTCCACCTATAATAAACATTCCTGCAAAGGAGATAGGAATAGCAGCAGCTACCCAAAATGCTATACGCCAATGCAAAAATAAGCCTAGAGCTAGGAGCACTAAAAAGAAGCCTATCACTCCATTTTTGGTCAACAGGTCAATACGTTGACGAAGGGTAATAGAACCATCTCGAATAGTGGTAGCTTGTACTACCTCATTTTTTTCATTAAACTCTTCTATATACGTTCGAACATAGTCTGTAATAGTCAAAATATCTTCTGCATCAGTATTTTGGATGGTAACAACTACAGAAGGCTTGGAATTTAGAAAACTTCGATTAGGATTATCCTCCCACTGGTCTCGAAGGTCTGCAACCTGAAAAAGTCGAACAATACTCCCATCTGCAGTTGTCTTGACAGGTATATTATTCAATTCGGAGGCATAGTATTTTCTATTGCGAGCACGCAACAATAATTCTTCCTTTTCGCCCTTTACTCGTCCACCTGTTATATCTAGATTGGCACGTTGCACAGCTTGCGAAGCCTCCAAAAAAGTAATTTGATACTTGAGCAAATCATCTTCTCTAAAAGAGATTTCGATCTCCTCAGAAGGGAACCCACTAATAGATACTTTGGATATAATATCTGTGGATAAAAGCTCCTCTTCTACCTTTCTAGCAAACTGTTTGAGGGCTTTCAAAGGTACTTCTCCACTCAAGGCAAAACTAAAGGCAAAATTTCGATTCTCCTGCTTAAAAATACGAGGCACTTCCATTCCTACAGGAAAAGAATTAATTTGGTTTACAGCATTTTCTACATCTTGTTTGACCAAGTCTATGTCATAACCAGAAACGATCTCTACATCAATCGTTGCCGAATTTTCGCTAGATACAGAAGATACTCGCTCTATTCCTGTTGTTCCTTTTAGGTTCTCTTCAATCTTGAGCACTACCCCTTCTTCAATCTCTTCGGGAGAAGCACCAGGATAAACGATTTGAACCTTAATATTTTTTTCGGGTGTGGGAGGAAAGAAGGTTGATTTCATATTGCTCAAACCTACATAACCAAAGATCAAAATCATGACCATTAGCAGGTTGCCTGCAATAGAATTCTTTATAAAAAAATTAACAATACCTTTCATTAGATTAATAGTTTGTATACACTAGACATCAGTGATTATTAGTACATTTTCAAGTCTTCCTGTTCATCAACTAAGATTAGTTGGCAACTTGTACTTTCATCCCATCATAAGCTCCTGTAAATCTTTCTTGCAAAATTGAAGAGCCATTAGGCACACCTTGTATCAAGGCCGTATTTTCGGATAGCTTAACCAATTGAACTGTTTTCAAGCTCAAAGTGGAGTCTTTTATGGTATAAACAGCCTCATTGTTTACTAATAATCGTCTAGGTACTTCTATTACATCAGCAATCATATCTGCCTCTATTGTTCCTGTCAAAAACATGTTTTCACGCAAATTTTTTCCATTTACCTTTATGTATAGTTTTACAGTCTGTGTTTTAGTATCTATAGTATTCCCTATACGATGAATACGCCCCGTCCATTCTCCACCTATATCTTCTGAACTTAATTTAACCTTATCTCCTATCTTGACATATTGCATATCTTTGAGTGGAATAGAAGCTTCTAGTTCATAGTTGCTTGTATTCATGAGTGTTCCTATCTTCTGTCCTGCACGAATAAAAGAACCTGTATTGATAAAACTCTCTGTTATTTCTCCCGAAAATGGTGCTCTAATAATATATTTACCTAAACGCTCTTCCAAACTTTTGATATTATAGAACTGGTTGTAAATATTGCGTAGTGTCACATAATCCTTTTCTCTATCGCTTTTGGGAGTAGGTAGTTCTGGAGTTTTAGCTTTTAGGTCTAGGTTATTTCTGTAGTTGTCCCATTGTTCTAAACTCTCCGAAAAATCGGTTTTGAGGTCAGGCATCATTTGCGTAATACTAGTCAACAAAGCACTTCGTTGAGCTTGTAGATTGAGAGCCTGTTCTTTAGCATCTAATTGCAATAAAACTGTTCCCGATTTAAATCGAGTACCAGCTCGAAAGGGTTGACTAGATTTGACCAACATGCCTGAAACTTCGCTGTACAACTCTGTTTTTTCGAATGCTGCCAAACGACCATATAGAGGCACCTTAGTTTGTATAGTTTTATTTTCTGCCTGAAAAACCTGTACAGTTTTAGCTGCAGAAGTTTTAGCACTACGTTTTTTGGCAGCAGGACGCTCCCCTAATTTACTTTTCACCATCATAGCAGCACCTAATATTGCTATCGCTACAACTACTATTACAATTTGACGGATAACTGCTGATCCTCTTTGTTCCATAGATTTCCTTATATTTTTAATACTCTGTATTCTTAAGTTTTTCTGATTTTTTTCATTGGATTTTATAGCTTAAAATCCAACATCCTTAATACTCGCACAAAGCTAACATTTTTATGCAAGAGTATGTTTAAAAAAAATAGCCTAGACTATTCAAATTTAGAATTTATTCTCTTGAATTAAGTCTACTATACTATTCCACAGTAAGTAAGAGCTTGCTTTTTTGGCCGTTTATAGAATAAATAATATCTTCGTTGCTTATCACTTCACTCTATTTAATAAGACTAACAAATCTAAGCTATACAAAATGAGACAGCGTTTACTACTATTATTAATGACTCTATTGAGTCCAGTCTTAGCTTTTTGCCAAGACCCATCAGCAAAAGGTATCGATCAAATCATTGACGAAAACTTTGCCCCTATATCTAATTCTGTACAAAGCGTTATTTTTTATTCCATTCCTCTTGGAGGTGGTTTATCCATTCCGATTGTATTAATCGTCCTTTTATTAGGTGCATTATTTTGTACTATTTACTTTGGTTTTCCTAATATTCGTTACTTGAAGCTTTCAGTAGATACCGTAAAAGGTAAATACTATGAGCCTAGTTCAAGCGAAAATATTGTTGCAGGAGATCATATTCGTGAAGATATCTTAGATGATATGCCTGATACAATTCGGGATGAAAGTGCAGAAGGAGAGGTTACCCCTTTTCAAGCATTGACAGCCGCTTTATCCGCAACAGTTGGTTTAGGAAATATTGCTGGTGTTGCTGTTGCTCTAAGTTTAGGTGGTCCTGGAGCTACATTTTGGATGATCTTAGCTGGTTTATTAGGTATGGCTTCTAAATTTGCAGAATGTACCTTAGGTGTAAAATATAGAGAAATTGACTCTGATGGTACAGTACATGGTGGTCCTATGTATTATCTCAAAAAAGGTTTGCAAGAAAGAGGTTTAGGTGGCCTAGGAACTGTGTTTGCTGTTTTCTTTGCAATCATGTGTGTAGGAGGTTCTTTTGGTGGTGGAAATATGTTTCAAGCTAACCAAGCTGCTAGTCAGTTTTTGAGTATTTTTGAAATTGACTCTATGGCTGCCAAAACTATCTTTGGTGTTATTGTGGCTATCTTAGTTGGTATTGTAATTATTGGTGGAATCAAGCGTATTGGTAAAGTGACTGAAAAGGTAGTACCTTTTATGGCTGTACTTTATGTTGGTGCTGCATTAGTTATTATTATTGGTAATATTGGATCTTTAGGTACTGCATTTGGTCTTATTTTCGCAGGTGCCTTTGCTCCTTCAGCTGCCCTTGGTGGTTTTGTAGGAGTATTGATACAAGGCTTTCAACGTGCTGCATTCTCGAATGAAGCAGGTGTTGGGTCTGCAGCTATTGCGCACTCTGCTGTACGCACATCACACCCTGCTAGTGAAGGTATGGTTGCATTATTAGAACCATTTATTGATACGGTTGTAATCTGTACAATGACAGCATTAGTTCTTATTATTACTAATATTGATGCTGGTTTTATGGAGTATGGTACTAAGGTGGCAGATGGAGTACAAGCTACTTCTGCTGCATTTGAATCTACAATTCCAGGCTCTCGTTATATTCTAACTTTGGCTGTAGTTTTATTTGCATTTTCCACTATGTTGTCTTGGTCTTACTATGGACTGCAAGCATGGAAATACTTATTTGGGAAAAGCCAAGCTGCTGATTTAACTTACAAAATCTTGTTTTGCATATTTGTAGTAATTGGTTCTGCAGCAAGTTTAGGTTCTGTAATTGGTTTCTCTGATGCAATGATTTTTGCAATGGTATTCCCTAATATGATTGGGCTAGTTATCTTAGCACCTGTGGTTAAGAAGGAAGTTGCTAAATATATTGAATTCACTAAGAATTATGTTCCTAAAGAGGATTAAATATTAATGTGCTGATTCTATAATTTGATGATGTACTAATAAATAAAAAGCTCTTTGAACAGTAGTGTTCAAAGAGCTTTTTCATGCTTACTCCTAAGAGTCTTTTTTTACCAATCTATATTAATAAGTTCTATATCATTCTCTTTAGGCTCTACAATACGGATTGTAGAATTCCAAACGTCTAAATGCCATTTAGCTCCATTTCGGATAGTTGCTACTCGTTGTTTCTCAAAACCCCACTTATCCGAAATCCACAAGTAACTTTCTTCTTTCTCTATATGATAAGTTTCTATAAGCAACTTATCTCGTATTTCTCGCTCAAACACTTCTACATTATTCCAAATGCCTGTGCTGTTATTAAAAATGATACATTGGTTTTCTTGATCATATTTTTGTTCAAAAGTAATGCTTCGTATATGTTCACCTTCCAGTTCTCCTGGAGCAAATAGTTTTGTTTTAGTTTGTTTAGGAATATCCCATAGCACTATGTTAGAGATATGGCTATAATCTGTTCTAGAGCTTGTTTTTTTGCTCAGCAGGCCTCCAGTTTGCTGCGTGACTTGAGGGTAGACAAAAATGTATAATAAATTGTATTGTCTATCATAAAACATGGAATTATTCCCTCCTGTGTAGTTGTACTTTGATTTCATAAGTTGTTTTGTTTTCTTAAAAATAATTATTTATTCCTCCTTCTTAACACTTTTTTAAATTATTTTGGTCATCTAATTATTTTATAAAACTCTTTATACTTCAAACTATCATGCAACGATCAATTATTCTATTCTCAATACTTTTCCTATCCTTGGTAGCTTGTCAAGAATCTAAACCTACTGAAACAAATAATAAGATAGTATCAGAAGATAGTAATAAGGTAACCGTTGTGTTACAAGATACAACTCCTATACAACAAGATTCAACTTCTGTGCAACCTGTAACTTATGTACAGCATCATCCTTGTTCATTCTCGATAGAACTGCCTAGCCATTTTGGGTTGCGTAATATAAATAGAGATAGCAGTCCAGATTTTTGTGACTATGGGCTTGATGTAGGACCCAAAGATAGTTTTTGCATTTTGGAGGTTCATGCGTTGAATGCTTCAAGATTTTCTAATAATCCTATTGATGATGCTTATAAAAAAGCTATCCAAAACCCTAAATTTAATCTTACACATAATTCTTATTCAGCAGGAACTTCATTCCTTATTAAAGGCACTCTTACAGAAAATGGTCATTATCTTTGTTGGAAACGAATCCTAGATGATAATTTTGTTAATGATTTATTGATCGAATATTCTAAAGAACAAGAAGCTAAGATAGCACCTTATCTCACAAAAATTATAGAATCTTTCACTAGCAAATAACGACAAACACTCCTCACCTTTTTTAATTTAAGACTCATTTTAACAATGTTTCTATGGCTTCCTTATGTGTACACATCATTGATATTCTTCTTTTTAAGTTTAAGTATTAAACATCTCTAAATCCATTTGTAGATTAACTAAATGTTAAAACTTAGGAAACTTTAAAAATATCTTTGGTTTCCCAAGTGTTTTTTACATATATTTGCGCTCAGAAACCCTGGAAACTTTTAAACCTTTTAAAGTTTCTTTGGTTTAAACATCTAAACAAGTCGCATCAATTATGGAATCCGAAGATTTAAAAAAGATACTAGACACTGCAGAGGCTTTATTCCGAAAGTATGGAATAAGGAGTGTAACTATGGCTGACATTGCTCGGGATCTTGGTATGTCTAAAAAAACACTATATCTACATGTAGAAAACAAACGTGATCTTATAGACAAAACATTACAAAGGCATATTGTAGACGAAAAAGGACAGTGCCTAAACATAATAGAAACAGCATCTGATGCCTTAGAAGAGTTACTACACATGAGTATTTATATCCAGAAAATGATTCAGGATATGAATCCTTCACTCATATTTGATCTAAAAAAATATCACCGGCCTATCTGGGAAAAGCTAGAACGTTACGAAAAAGAGTTTGTATTTAGTATTGTAAAAGAGAACCTAAAACGTGGTATAAAAGAAGGTTTATATAGAGCCAATCTTAATGCAGAAATTGTTTCTAGAATATATATTGGTACTTTCCCTATGTTTTCTGATGATGAATTATTCCCTTTCAATCAATTCCCACGATCTGAATTACACAAAGCTTTTGTACGCTACCATATTAATGGTATCGTGTCTGAGGAAGGGCGAAAACTCTTAGATGCTTATCTAAGAGCCTACACTGAAAAGAACGAAAATTTATTATAACTATTATAACTAAAACGAAACGGATAGCATGAGAAAATTATATTGGTTGCTCTGTGTATTCTTACTCAGTCCTTACCTAATGCAAGCACAAGATGGAGAAGCATTCTCTTTGGAGGATGCAGTCAACTATGCAGAGCGCAATAGCAATGAGGTCAAAGATGCTGCTTTGGATGTAGCACACTCTAAAGCACAGGTAAAAGAATATGTATCAATAGGAATTCCTAAAATAAGTGCAAAAGTGGAATATAACTACTTTTTGCAAATACCAACACAGTTGATTCCTGCCGAAACTTTTGCACCTCCAGGAGCTCCAATTCCTCCTGGCGAAGAGTACATAGAAGCTCAGTTTGGCACTAAAAACAACCTAACAGGTTCTGTTACCTTGAGTTCTCTAGTTTTTGATGGATCCTACTTTGTAGGACTAAAAGCGTCTAAAGGGCTTCTGGAAATGACTAAACGTCAAGCTGATCTAACTAGACATAACATTAAATATCCTGTTCAAAAGGCTTATTTAACTGTATTAATAGCTATTGAAAACAGAGCTGTTTTGGTCAATAATATTAGTAACATTCAAAAAATGTTGGATGAGACTATAGCTTATTTCGAAAATGGTTTGGTAGAGCAATTAGATGTAGAGCGTTTGGAGCTATCTAAAGCTAATTTGGAAACAGAACTATCTATGGTTGATCGTCAAGTAGAGTTGGCTCACAATGTTTTGAAATTTCAAATGAACTACCCTATCGATCAAAAGATAACCTTGACAGATAAATTGGAAACTTTATTAAAAGAAGTACCCAAAGAAGATTTAGAAGGAGATATTGATTTCAAAAATCGCATAGAGTTGGATGTACTCCAGCGTAGTGAGCATTTGAACAACCTAAACGTTAAGCGTTATCAAATGGGTTATTTGCCTAGTCTATCTGCGTTTGCAATGCACCAACAACAACTACAACGTGATAATCTTTTTGATAATGATGCTCCTGGGTTCTTTCCTACTACTATCATTGGTGCCACTTTAAATATACCCATTTTTGATGGTTTAGAAAAGAGTGCTAAGATCCAAAAAACAAAAATAGAACGTGATAAAATCTCTTTGCAAATCAAAGATTTCAAGCGAGGTACAGAACTAGAAGTAACGAATGCTAGAGCAGTTTATATCAATGCTAAACAACGTTTAGCAAGCCAAGAGAAAAATGTAGCCCTAGCCGAAAAAATCTTAGGTGTAACAAAAACTAAATACAAAGAAGGAGTTGGTTCTAGCTTAGAAATAACACAGGCTGAACAGGAGCTTTATCGCACACAAGCCAACTACATGAATGCCTTGTATGATGTGGTGGCGGCTACTGTAGACCTAAACAAATCATTAGGAAAATAATTAGAGAATTAAAGAACGAATATAAACATATTGGTAATGAAAAAAATGATATATCTGCTGTTAATTTTTAACAGTGTTTTGATAGCCTGTAGTGGTGGTGAGACTGATGGGACTACAGAAAAACCAACAGATCCAGTAAGTGCTCGTAAACAACTTAAAGAGAAGAAACAAGCTTTGAGAAAATTGCAAGGCGAAATTGCTGAATTGGAAGCTATTATCAATGATTCTGACACAACAACTAGAGAAGAAAAAAAGATAACTGTTGCTGCTAAAAAAGTACCTGTCAAGACTTTCAAACACTATGTGGAAGTGCAAGGTACTGTAGCTCCTATCAATGACCCTGCTTTTGCTAGTAGTGAAACAGGTGGTAGATTAGTCAAACTAAAAGTAAGAGAGGGCGATTATGTCAAAAAAGGTGATACTATCGCTATTGTTGATCTAGAAAGTATCCGCAAAAGCATGGAGGAGATTGATAAATCTCTAGAACTCGCTGAAGACATGTATAAACGTCAAGAAGCGCTTTGGAAGAAAAAAATTGGTTCTGAAATGCAATTCCTTCAAGCTAAAAATCAAGTAGAATCACTACAAAAAACGAGAGGTCGTTTGGAGTTTGAGTTGAGCAAAGCTAATGTATATGCTCCTGCTAGTGGTCATATTGATATGGTTAGAGTCAAAACTGGTGAGATTGCGGGCCCAGGTACTCCTATCGTACAGATTCTAAACACTTCGGCTCTAAAAGTGCAAGCAGCTGTACCTGAAATGTATTTAGGCGCTGTGCGCAAAGGCGAAAATATCCGAATCAACTTCCCTGCACTAGATGAAGAACAAAATGTTCGAGTATCTATGATAGGTAGAACGATCAATCCAAACAACCGTACTTTCGAAATTGAAGCTGGTATTAGAAACAACACAGGGTTGATTAAGCCTAACCTATTGGCTACTATTTTTATTAATGATTATACTCAAGAAAAAGCAGTAGTTGTGCCTGATGAATACATCCTACAAGATGTGAGTGGCAAAAACTATGTGATGATTCAGCAAGGAAATAAAGCTATGAAACGCTTTGTTACTTTAGGTCAAAACTATCAGAACCAAACCGTTATTAGTACAGGTTTAGATGGAACTGAAACCCTGATTACTAGAGGTGCTCGTTCGGTTAGTGATGGAGATCTAATAGAAATAATTGAAGATAATACTGCCTCGGCAGAACAATAAAGATAATTTATTACACTAGTCTATCTACTTTCGCTCTTATTGCTAGAATGCAGATAGACTGCTATTACATAATGGCCACAAATGGAAAATAATAATAATTTATATAGGAGCTTTGGCCCTACCAACTTTGCCGTAGATAATGCTACCAGCATTTTCTTATTGACATTGTTGATCTTATTGTTTGGGATTCGTTCCTACACAACTATGCCCAAAGAGCAATTTCCAGAAATTGTAATCCCTACTATTTATGTTGGGACAACCTATGCAGGTAACTCTGCTGAGGATATGGAAAGCTTGGTTACGATACCTTTAGAGAAAGAAGTTGCTTCAATCAATGGAATTAAAAAACTAGATGCAACCTCTATCCAAGATTTCTCTAATATTATTGTAGAGTTCAATACAGATGTAACTGTTGCGGATGCGCTTAGAGAGGTAAAAGATGCTGTAGACAAAGCTAAAAGTGATAAGGATTTCCCTAAAGACCTAACAGCTGGCCCAAACATCTTTGAGATTAACTTCTCGGAGTTCCCGATTATGACGGTGAATCTTTCGGGTAACTACCAGCAAGAAGAGTTGCGTCTCTATGGTGAATATTTGCAAACAGAAATTGAGAAACTTCCAGAAATTTCGGAGGTAAAACTCAAAGGTACTTCTGAGCATGAGATTGCAATTGATGTAGATCTTTTCAAGATGCAAAGTTTGCAAATTAGTTTTACAGATATAGCGAATGCAATAGGAAGTGAAAACTTGACCATGTCTGCTGGTGATCTAAAATCTAACGGTTTCAAAAGATCTGTGCGAGTAGTTGGAGAATTCAAATCTATTGAAGAGATTCAAAACCTTATTGTTAAGAGTCAATTCCAACAACCTGTATTCCTAAAAGACATTGCCAACGTCTATCAAGGATTGGAAGATCCAACAAGTATTGCTCGCTCTGATGCCTTGCCTGTTGTATCCTTAGATGTTATCAAAAGAAGTGGAGAAAATCTACTTTCTGCATCAGACAAAATCAAAGAAATTGTTGAAAAAGCTCAAGCTAAAAAACTCCCTAAGGAGTTAAAAGTGAGTATATTCAATGATCAGTCTATCAATACCCGTGACCAAGTAGCCAACTTGCAGAATAGTATTATTTCAGGGGTATTGTTAGTAGTATTAGTATTACTCTTCTTCTTAGGTTTGCGTAATGCTTTATTTGTAGGATTAGCTATTCCATTGTCTATGCTAATGGGTATCCTAATCTTAAATATAATGGGTATCACACTGAATGTAATTGTGTTATTCTCACTGATTTTAGCACTTGGACTTTTGGTGGATAACTCAATTGTAGTTGTAGAAAATATTTACAGATATCGACAAGAGGGATACTCCCCTACCGAAGCAGCTAAAAAAGCAGCAGCAGAGGTAGCTATGCCTATTATATCGTCTACAGCAACTACCTTAGCAGCATTTTTTCCACTTATGTTTTGGCCTGGAATCATGGGTGAATTCATGGGGTATTTGCCGCTAACCTTGATCATTGTACTATCCTCTTCTTTGTTTGTAGCCATTGTACTTATCCCTGTATTTACAGCTGCTTTTATGAAAGTAGAAGACCCTGTAGAAGAAAAGAAAAACAAGAAGAAAAAAATGATCAAAACCCTTGTTATCGTTGGGGGATTGATTGCTGGTGCAGTTATGGCACAATTAAGTAGTGCTATTGCGATGCGCAATGTATTAGGAATAATAGCTTTACTGTTTTTCACCAATTACTTTGTATTGCGTCCTGGAGCTAATCTTTTCCAAAATATATTATTACCTGCATTAGAGAATTTGTACGATAAATTTATTCGTATGGCGCTTAAGGGGATTGTGCCTATTATCCTCTTTATAGGATCATTTGTCCTCCTTTTTGTCTCTATGAATCTATTGTCCGCTTATCCTCCCAAGGTAGTCTTTTTCCCTTCTGGTGATCCTTTGTATGTGAATGCTTTTGTAGAATTGCCTACAGGTAGTGATATAGATGCAACCAACAGATTGATGAAAGATTTGGAGAAAAAGATTGACAAGGCGATTGAACCTTACAAAAAAGAAGGTATTGTGGAAGCTGTTCTTTCTCAAATTGGAGAAAATACAGCTGACCCTGCTAGTCCACCAGAACCTGGTGCTACTCCAAACAAAGCTCGTTTGACTGTTTCTTTTGTATCTGCTGATAAACGTAAGGGTATCTCTACATTTGATGTAATGGAAGATATCCGAACAGCTATTCGTTCTGAAAAGAACAATAAAGACTATGTAGGGATTGAGGTTGTTGTAGATAGAAATCAAGACGGCCCTCCTACGGGGAAACCAATTAGTTTAGAGATTTCGGGAGACGATAAAGAAATGGCTGAACTATTTACTGTTGCTGATAGAATTCTAAAGTTTGTAAAAACAGCTGATGTACCAGGTGTTGAAGAGCTTAAAATGAACGTAACAGCAGATGTACAACAGGATTTAGTACAGATCGACAGAAAATCGGCAAGACGTTATGGTGTTTCTACTTATGATATTGCTATGGCTTTGCGTACCTCTCTTTATGGTAATGAAGTTAGTAAGTTTAAGGATGGTGAAGATGAGTATCCTATCATGGTTCGTTTAGCCGAAAAGTATCGTCAAAATAAAGGTTCTTTAATGAATCAGTCTGTTACTTTCCGTGATATGAATAGTGGACGAATTGTACAAATTCCGATCTCATCTGTAGCTCGCATTCAACCTAGTTCTACTTACAATGCGGTAAAACGGAAAAACGAAAAACGTACCATTACTATTTATTCTAATGTATTGAGTGAATTCAATCCAAACGAGGTAGTTAATGAGTTAAAGGAGTTAATGAGTGACTATGATGTCCCTGAAGGTTTTGCCTACAAATTTGCAGGAGAGCAAGAGGATATGGCCGAAAATACAGAGTTTTTAGGCAATGCTTTATTGATTGCAATTGTAGCCATTTTCTTAATCATTGTATTACAGTTCAACTCTATCATTTCTCCATTTATCATTATTTTGTCTATCCTATTTAGTACTATTGGAGTATTTTTGGGATATGTATTTACAGGAATGGACTTGGTTGTTATCATGACAGGTATTGGTATTATCTCGCTGGCCGGAATTGTGGTAAACAACGCTATTGTACTGATCGATTATACCAATTTCTTGCAAATGCGTGCAAAAAAACAATTAAGAAAAAATGTACTTGACCGAGAGGATGTAAAAGAAAGTATTATACAGGGTGGTAAAACACGTTTGCGCCCAGTATTATTGACAGCCATCACAACAGTATTAGGTTTAATACCATTGGCAATTGGGTTCAACATGGATTTTGTTACTTTAGTAACAAAACTAGATCCTAAAATCTTTATTGGTGGAGATAACGCAGCGATGTGGGGAGCAATGTCTTGGACAGTAGTTTATGGATTGACCTTTGCAACATTCTTGACCTTAGTCATTGTTCCAGTGATGTACTGGTTGGCTTACTTGGTAGGAAGCTTTGTGAAGCGCCTATTAGGATATGAATAAGACTAACAAGCATATATAATTCTAAAAAAAGCCTGTCTAAATATTTAGACAGGCTTTTTTGTTAGAGTTGTTCACTAATTTCTTAGATCCTACTTTTTAAACTTATTATATACTTTTTTCAAGCGTTTTTCGATCTCTTCTATTTCCTTTTCACGCTCTGTAATATCGTCTTTCATAGTATCTTGTTCTTTTAGATTTTCATCTATCTTCTTATCTGTTTCTGCTATTCCTTCTTCTGCTTTCTTGATAGTTTCTTCATAATTTTTGACATCTCTATCATAACCAGTTTTTGTTTTTTCCAATTTTTTCAAGTCAGCCATAACTTCCTTCAACTCCTTTTCTTTCTCTTTTAAGCGAGCTGCAATCAAATCAGCAGAAACAGTAGCAGCAAAAGCTTTAAGTACTTCCTCTCCAGCAGGATAACGCTCTGAGTGCTCATTAGATGTCAAATAAGTCACACCTAAGTTGAACCAAACAGACAAACGAGTACCTTGATCACCTCCCAACTCTTCCAATTTAGCATAAACATCTACTGTATTTTCACTCATGTCTTTGATTTCAGCATTATCCGTAAATGCCTCTCCTACTTTTTTGCTATACTTTGTTTTACCTCGATAGTTCCCCATAAACTTAGTCCAAGACTTCATTACTTTTTTAGAACTTGTACCTGGTAGATCAATAACCAATGCATTAAAACTACCTTTGCTCATAGAACGAGTTTCTTCCGAAATCTTAAATTCTTGCCCCAAAAGCATTGTTCCCATACTTAGGAATAAGACTAAAACGCCTAACTGTTTCATATTCAATACAATTATTTTATATATAAAAAAATCAATACATTTCTATTCTTAGGATATTTTGACCTCTGTCTTTTCATTTCAAAGTTCAAGCTCCTCTTAAATTAAAAACCTTAACAATTGACAATCAAGCAACTACCTCGAAAACTATAAACATCTAATTGTCAATCAATTGCAAATTTCTAATAAGTCACTACTTATTAAGACTCCTAATTTATAAAATGGTCACATCTTTGTGAATATTAATAGAATCTAATGCAAAAGTAAAATTATAGTCTAGTTCTATAAAAAATTGAAACTAAGGTTCTTTTCCTTTTAATTTTACCTTATTTTTGCACCATCTTAATATTATTAAGCATCCTAGATAATACATAGTTACTCAATATATAATTTATTTTTTTAATAAAATTCAACCTCTACAATGAAAAACCCCAGTTGGTTAATGTTACTTCTATTTCTAGGCATAAGTAGTTATTCTTTTGCTCAGAAAAAGGAAATAAAAACAGCAAATGAGGCCTACAAAAACAAAGACTACTTTACATCTGGCGAATACTATAGGATTGCCCTATCTTCTAGTAAGCTGAAGTTGTCACCAGAAAAACTAGCAGAATTACATTTTCGCTATGCCGAGTCTTCTCGTCACACTTATAATTTTACGAGAGCTTGTAAGAGTTACAAAAAAGTATTGGAAAGCGGTCATAAAGATCGTTTTGCATACATAGACTACCACTATGCATATAGCCTCAAACATATTGGTAAATACGAAGAAGCAGCTCAAGAATTTGAAGCTTTTTTGAATACAGAGTCAACTACTGGTTATGAACAAAAGTTGCATGATTATGCTAAACAAGAGTTAATAGCTTGTAGATTATCTGTACACCTAAAAGAGAACCCTGACAACCTTATGGATGTTAAGCAAATCAATGACTATGTTAACACTAAGCACTCTGATTTTGCTCCACATCATATTGGGAATGATTTGTATTACTCATCTCTAATGCATGAGCGTCAGTTAGAGCGTGGTCGAGTACGTGATGATGGAGGTGCTTTTGCCAACCTTGTAGGTAAGGTAATGTACTCTAAAAACATGGCGAATAAAGATGAAGAACCAAGTAGAGGTTCTCAAGTTCCCAACAAAGCCGTCAATATTAAATTTGAAAACTCTGGAAATTCTACACTTAGTACTGATGGTCAATGGATGTACTATACTAAATGTAAGCCAGTAGAAAACAAAATGGTTTGTAAACTCTTCAAGATCAAAAAACTTGATGGTCCTGGTCGTTTTGCAGCCAAAGCACTAGAGTTACCAGTCAATATCAATACACCAGAGGCAACTTGCACACATCCTCGACTAGGTTTTGACAGTACTCTTATGAAAGAAGTGCTTTTCTTTGTCTCGGATAGAGATGGAGGTCAAGGAGGATTAGATATTTGGAAAGCTACTGTTACAGGCGAAAACACTTATAGTGATCCAGTCAACTTAGGCCCATTGGTCAACTCTAGAGACGACGAAGCTACTCCATTCTTTCACAATACTACTCAAAGTCTATATTTTAGCTCCAAATGGCATCCAGGTTTAGGAGGTTATGATATATTCAAAAGTGACTATGTCAATGGAGATTGGACTGAACCTCGCAATGTAGGAATTCCACTAAACAGTGCAGCCAATGACTTATATTTTATTATAAACACAGGTGATACTACAGGCTATTTTGCTAGTAATCGTCCTGGTTCAACAACCTTGGTTGGAGAGTCTTGCTGTAATGATATTTACTCTTTGGTTTTACCTAAATTGCCACTTTCGGACATGCCAGAACTACCAGAGATCATAGCAATGAACGATCCTGAGCCAGAACCAGAGCCGGATCCAATCCCAGAACCAGAACCAACTCCTGAGCCTGAGCCGGAACCAGAACCAACTCCGGAACCGGAACCAATCCCAGAGCCTGAGCCAGATCCAGAACCGATTGTTACACCAGAACTAGATATAACAGAACTAGAGCAAAATGCCCTAGATGAGCTTAACTCTATGCTACCTTTATCTTTATATTTCCATAATGATCAACCAGATCCAGGTTCTCGTAAGGAAACAACTACGGTGACCTATAGCAAAACGTATAACCGTTATACAGGTATGGAAGAGTTATATGTTGATGAACATACAGCTCAATATAAGCGTGAAGAACGTCCTAAGGTTCAGAAAAAAATAGAAAAATTCTTTGAGAAGGATATTAGAGCAAACTATGCTAAAATGAATGATCTTTTTGAAGAGCTCCAAAAAGCATTGGATGGGGGTGTCAAATTGCAATTAGCAATAAGAGGATACACTAGTCCACGTGCATCATCTGAATACAACAAACGTTTGGCACATAGACGGATATCTTCTGTACGAAATGAGTTATCTCAATACAAAGATGCTGTATTGCTTAAGTACATACAATCTGGTGCGCTCAAAATAGTAGAACTTCCTCTAGGGGAAACTAAAGTACCTGAAGGTGTAAGTGATGATATTCATGATCCTAGAAACTCTATTTATAGTGTAGATGCTTCTAGTCAGCGTAAGGTTAACTTTGAGGTTGTAGAACTTGAACGCAAAGAACTAAAGAAATAGAATAATATAAAAATAATGTTAATATTGAGCTGCCCGAAATCATTTTGGGCAGCTTTTCTATTATAATATATTGCAAGCTATTGGTATTCGATCAATAACTATGTATATTTATATAATAAGAACTATTAACTCATTAGCTATATTAATATATATATGTTTGGATTTTTTAAAAAGAAGAAAAAAGAAGAGGATGAAGGGTTACACTATGACCCTACCAACCTCTCTATTCGAGATGTTCGCAAGGGCTGGTTACTAGACTATGATGGCCAAGAATGGGTAGCAAAAGAAGAATATGAATATGACTGGGGTAATGAAAATTTATCCTATGAATTTATGTTAGAGAGCGATCAAGGCAACAAATTATTTTTATCTTTAGAGGACGATGATGGCCTGCAATGTGTCCTTACAACTAAAGTTAAGTTTAACCGCTTACCTAATGTAGATGAAATCGCTAATGATATAGATAAAAACGGACGACCTCCTCGAAGAATAGAATATAACAATATTACATATTACAGAGAATCAGAAACACCTGGTTTTTTTCGCAATATTGATGATGAAAACTCTAAAGAATTTATCGTTTGGGAATATTGGGATGATACAGAAAAACAAGTCCTTAATATAGAACAATGGGACGATGATGATTTTGAAGTATCTGTAGGAAATATAGTTCGGGAAACAGAATTTTCTAATTTACTCCCAAAATAAGAGTATGCTCTAAACTTAACCTTATTTACTAAAACAATTTAAACACTTATGAAAAATTATTTATTCGTTTTACTAACCCTTTCTATTTTTCTAGGCTCTTGTGGCTCTGAAGAAAAACCATTCATCAAGTTTCCACCAGATGATTTAGCAAAAGATATGTCTGCTGTCAAAAACTTTTCGATCATTTTATATGATATGGATGTAACAGAAGATGACAAGTATAAGCATCAATACAAAATCATTACACGTACCAAAGATCCAGAAGCAGCAACTGCTGAAGAAATAGCGGCAGCACAAGGTGACAGTACAGTTACAGACGAAAATACTGGTTCTGCTGCAGATTTAGGTATGGAAGAAAAATTGACAGAATGGAAGGAAGTTAGTGAAGCTGACTTTGAATTCCACTCTAGTGATATGGGTATGGAAATCTACTCTAAAGTAGATGGAGAACTTAGCAAAGTTGCAGCTCCTCCTGGTTATTCTCAATATGTTGGAAACGAAAAATATGGCCAGTGGAAAACAGATAACTCTGGTAATAGCACTTGGGCATTTTTTGGCCGATACATGTTTATTAGCACTATGTTTCATATGATGATGCCAACTCCTTATGGATACTATAGAGGATATGGTTCTTACAGAGGTCGTACACCTTACTATGGACCTAAAGGCGCAGCAGGAGGCCATGCTTATGGTACTAACTCTAAACATGCAAATGGCATGAACTCTAAGTATGCAAGTCGTGCAAGTTCTAATTCTAAACTAAAAAATAAAGTGAACAATAGCATCAATAAGAGTAGTTCTAGAGCTACAGGTGGTAAGCGTACTGCTTCTACTAAACAATCTAGATCTTCATCTCGCTATTCTGGTTCATCCAAATCTCGTTCTTCTAGCTTTGGAGGGAAGTAATCACTCAGTTTAATATAAAAATAGCCATCTTACACTTTTGTAAGATGGCTATTTTTTATTTTAAAGCTTTGCTTATTTCTCTAGAATAGAGGTAGTAGTTACTTGCCCATTAGATTGAGAAGAAATCATTCCTTCTTTTTTAAAAATGCTCTTAGAAGCTGGTTGATTGTATAAATCTGGATGTAAATACTTGCCTTTATCTTTAGCAGACTTAGCTACTTCAGGAACTACCCTATTTTGTTGAGCATAAGGATCATTTCGTACACCTGTTACCTCCCAACTTACCTTTCCATTAGCCTTTCCTCCAGCTATCCTAAAACTATTGTTTTGTACCTCTTCTGCTATATATAAATTAGGCATAGAAGCTCCCATAGCTGTTAGCTGATATTTAAAATCAATGTTTAAATCCTCAAAATACGCAGGTAAAGAAACCGTTGCTTCTCCATTTGCATCCAATGTAGTCACCCCATTATAGATATTCATCATATCAGGACTTTCCACAAAAGAATGGTATAAATACTTATTGGCAGGATCTTGAGGATGGTCAATTTTGAAGGTTCCAGCAGCTTTAGCTAAATTCCCTGTTACAATACAATCACCATCACTCACTACAGCATAGCCTGTCAGGCTTGTCGTTCCTCCATATATTCCCCAAACACCTACACCACCTACACCTGCACCATTATCACTAGCACCATAAACTCCATAAGCATTAGTAAAAACAGGTAATGCATAATTTCGTCCATAAACTCCAATCCCATCATCAATGCTAGTCTCACCTGCTGTGCCTTGAAATCCTTGCCCATAAACACCTACACCTCCTGTAGTTCTAAGATTAGTGCCTCTAGCTCCAGCAAAACCACCAGAAGTAGCTGTTATTTCACCAATTAGTCCATAGCCATTGCCACTAGATCCAGAATAAGTACCGCTTACAGCACCATATATATTAGCGCCTACATTATAATTACTAGCATTTCTTGCCTGTATAGTCGAAAACTGGCTTGTAGTTGAAAAAACATCGGCCATTATAGCAACTCCATTACTGTTTTGATTTGACTGAATTCCTGCAGAAACGTCCACAGAACTGTTCACTTTTAATCCACTAAGCTCACCTGCTGGTTTTGCAGTAAAATCAATTTCGACAGGTCCAGCATCTGAAGTAATCAAACGCCCTACTCCAGCTCCCCCTTGATCATAAGCTTGATCCAAGGTGTTAGGTGTTGCAGACGCAGCCCCTAGCATTACCCATTGAGCACCATCCCAATAGTAGAAACCAACACCACCACCACCTGTAGTACCTACATTTGTATTCCAGACTAATAAGCCTGTAGCAGGTGTATTTACAGGGGTAGTTCCATTGGCTACTCCAACCAAAGAGACCTGAGGAATCAGTAAACCTGCATCGGTAGCAGATATCTCTAATTTAGCACTTGCTTGAGGTGTGGCTGTCCCGATACCAACACTTTGAGCATTAACTTGTCCCAGTAATAAAGAAAAACTTGTGCAGAGTAGTGTAAGTTTTTTTAACATAGTCATTGTTTTTTTGATAATTAGAATTTGTCCCAGTAGTACTTCTATTTAAATGTAACTATGGAATAGCTAACTATTGCTTTAAAAGCATAATTTCAAAAAACTTAAACGGACTTAACTCCACATGCACATTCTATTCCTTTTGTTAATCAATATATTATGATAATATAAATTTATTTTTTAATAAAAAAACTTTGACCTTTTATAACCATAAAAAAGCAGCAACTTTTCATTTGAAAAGCTGCTGCTCAATTAAAGTCTCTTTCTAAATTAGATTTCTAGAATTTTATCACTCGCTCAGTTAGTTGTTTACCGTTATCGAACTGAATATTCAAGAAGTATAAACCTTTAGGTAAATTATCTATATTCAACTGTAATGTTTCTCCATTATTGATATCAAGTCCTTCTTGATAAAGCACCTGTCCTTGCGTATTTTGTAAGTAAACTCTTGCATTTTCGCTATCGTCAAGTCCATTTACATTCACATTAAGTACATCTTGCACAGGGTTCGGATAAAGAACCATAGTTGCATGTTCATTATTATCTAAAGCACCTATACTAACCTCTGTATTATCATTAACCGTTGTATTCGCATCTCCACTGTTATCCACAATTGGATCTGTGTCCATAGGATCAGCTGCACTAGCTCCATCTTCATAACACCCCATTTCTACAGTAGCTCCTACTGTACGATTATTATGAGCTAAATCTAAAGTATAGCCTCCTGGTAAATAAGTATTATTACCTTTTCCTATAGCTTGTGAAGTTCCTTGCAAGGTATAGTCATCATTTGCAGCATCTGTAAACAATGGATCTGTATTCAGTTGATTATCGCCTCCATCAGTAGTTCCTGTTGGCAAACTGGTGCTATTTATAGAACTATATTGTATAGTGGTTTCTGATCCAGAGTTATACAATGGAGTCGCATCCCATAAAATACTATTCTGAATAGTGATGTTTGCATTTCCATTGGCATTATTAATTGACTTACCTGTATTGTCTGCAAAAGTACAGTTGGTTATTACTGTGTTATTCGTACCACTGCTGTAGGTACCATTATCTATAGCAGCTCCATTAGTACTTGTATTTTCATAGAATAAACAGCCTGTAATTGTTGCATTCACTGTTCCACTAAAGTTAGACATATTAGAAATAGCACCTCCATTGGTTCCTGCATTCCATCTAAAGATACAGTTCTGAAGCGTTGGATTAGAAGCATTTCCTGCATTCATACCATTATTAGATAATCCTCCACCACGATTATATGGATAAGAACCTCCATTAGCATTGCCATCTTCTATAATTAAACCATCTAACAGAGTAGTTGATGTTGCATTTTGCATACGAACCACATTGTAACTGTTGTCTGTCGCATTACCTTGTGTTCCAATATCTCCACTCATAATTGTTGGATTGGCGGCCCAATCTCGTTGGCTCAACATTGTTTCAGTTCCTGCAAAACCTCCATAAATTGCTACTCCACTAGCAATCTCAAATGCTGCTGTACGATCTGAACCTGCAGTTGCAGTATAAGTTCCTTCTGCTACCCAAACACTTATACCAGCACCTGCTGCATCTGTTGCAGCTTTCAAACTAGTGTAAGCATCTGCCCAAGAACTTCCATCGTTAGCTCCTGTTGCATCCTTATCTACATAAATCTGAGTTATAGCTCCTCCTGCTGCTTCCATAGCCCCTAAGTCTACAGAACTGCTCAACACACGAGTTCCGTTCGATAAATCTAAGGTATAGCCTCCTGGCAACAATGCATCTGATCCTGCATCTATAGCTCCTGAGAATGAAGTCAAACTATAATCATCTCCTGTTACATCTGTAAATAATGGATCTACATTCAGTTGGTTATTGCCACCATCAGTAGTTCCTGTTGCTAGGCTTGTTCCATTTACAAAACTGTATCGTATTGTAGTTTCTGAGCCAGCATTAGACAAAGGAGTTACATCCCATAAAATACTATTCTGAATAGTGATGTTTGCATTTCCATTGGCATTATTAATCGACTTACCTGTATTGTCTGCAAAAGTACAGTTGGTTATTACCATAGTATTAGTACCTCCTTGATGAGTACCATTATCTATAG
>JAAEPD010000668.1 GCA_024222455.1 Aureispira sp. | reverse complement strand
GAAGAGTTAATGGTGGAGATAGCGAGAGGGAGACACCTCTTCCCATTCCGAACAGAGCAGTTAAGCCTCTTAGCGCCGATGGTACTGGTATTAACCGGGAGAGTAGGTCACCGCCAACTTTTTTTCTTTTTATAGAAAATTACTCTTACCTTTTAAATAGAGTTTGTTACTTTTGAAGTAGCAAACTCTATTTTTGTTTTAACTACTCTTAAACCAAAATATTATATTTAATTAATACGCTACTACCTATTAATTAAATTTTTAACCCAAATAGCCTGTTTATGGTTGGTTTGGTTAGAAATTCCTGAGAATAAGTTGATCTGGAATAGTCGAGTTATTTTGTTAAATCGATTCAGGTTATGCAACTTAATTTGAATCTTCTTCGTTAGAATGAATGTTTTGCATTAATTTTGTATATCTGTTCAATAAAAAAAGCTTATTATGGATTGGAAATATGAGAACTTACCCGCACCTCTAAAGTTGTTGTATTCAGTATTGCAAAAAGTTTGGCTAGTATGGGTTATTTGTGTTTTTACAATGACAGGTCTAGTTGCATTATGTTTTTATGTATTTATATTTAACTTCTTTTCAGAAAAAAGAGCAACTCTATATACTTTTTATGTAACTAAAGGATGGGGAAAAGCATTATTGTTATTCTCATTAGTTAGAGTTAAAACATCAGGGTATAGGTTAGATCCGAAGAAAAATTATGTCATGATCAGTAATCATGTTTCTGCTTCTGATATTCCTGTTTGTATGGCAAGTGCTTCAACTCCATTTGCTTTTTTAGCTAAAATTGAAGTAGACAAAATTCCAATAGTTGGATACTTAGCTAGAAATATGCATGTTTATGTAGAGCGTAAAACAACAGAAGGTCGTAAGGCTAGTATCAAAAGAATGGAAGATTATGTGCTATCAGGAAAGTCTATACACATATATGTTGAAGGAACTCGAAATAAATCGGATGATCCACTAGGTTCCTTTTATGATGGAGCATTTAAGTTAGCTATCAAGACTCAAACACCTTTAGCAATTGCTACAATATGTGGATCTAATCGTGTGATGACTCCTAAAGATCCTTTGAAAATAAGTCCTGCTTATGTTCAATGTATATGGGAGGCACCTGTTGAAACAAAAGGAATGACAATGGATGATTTAGAATATTTGAAGCAATTGGCAAGAGAAAAAATGATTGCAAATTTAAGAGCTGTACAAGCTAGTGAGATAACTCATTAAAAATATATAGTTATATAAAATAGAAAAGGGAATGCAATATTGCATTCCCTTTTCTATTAGTCTCTATCTCTAAGGAAGGGGAGTTGTTGACGTGTTTGGGAAAGGTGGGATTTATTTAAAGTAGCATGAAAAATATCTTCTTCATCCGCCTTTTGGTAAAGAATAGCTCCAGCTGGATCAATAACAGAAGAATGACCTGAGTAATAAATCCATTTCCATCTGTACCAACTCTATTTACAGCTACTATATAAACTTGGTTTTCAATAGCTCTAGCTGTGAGTAGGCTTCTCCAATGATAGGAGCGCTTATCAGGCCAGTTCGCTACATAGATAGCTAAATCATAATCTTCTTGATTCCTATTCCAGATAGGAAATCGTAAATCATAACAAATAAATGGACAGATTTTCCATCCCTTATATTCTATAAGGATTTTATTATTTCCAGGGCTATAGATTTTTTCTTCACCAGCCATTGTGAATAGATGCTTTTTATCATAAGTGATGCTTTTGCCTGTGGGAGGCATCCAAATTAGGCGATTATAGTAGTTGTTGCCCTCTTGTATAATTAAACTTCCAATGATTATAGCATCGAGTTGTTTTGCTTTTTTTTGCATCCATTGGACCGAAAGTCCATCCATAGATGCTGCTAGTTTAGCAGCATTCATGCTAAACCCTGTTGTAAACATTTCTGGCAAGATTACAAGGTCTGTGTTAGGAAGTTGATCAAGTTTTTTATCGAACATGGCTAAATTGCTATTAACATCTTCCCAATGCAATTTGCTTTGAATAGTACTAATTTTTAGAGACATGGATCTAAGGATTTAAATTTTACGGATTAATTCGCCTGCTTGTAGAAGGACTTCATCTGTTTTTGCAAAACAAAAGCGAACAACTTTATTGTCTAAACGGCTGCCATAAAATGCAGAAATAGGTATAACCGCAACTCCAACTTCTTTGGTCATCCGTATAGCAAAATCTGTATCTGATTCATCACTAATTTCTGAATAATCCACTAGTTGAAAGTAGGTTCCTTGGCTAGGTGTAGTTTGAAAGGGGGAATCTTTTATACTATCTAAAAATAAGTCACGCTTTTTCTGAAAAAAACTGGATAACCCTAAATAAGCTTCTTCATCTTCAATATAGTCCGCAATAGCATGTTGTATTGGTGTGTTATTCGAAAATACATTGAATTGGTGGACTTTTCGAAACTCTCGCATCAATGACTCATCAGCAATAATATAGCCTGTTCGCCACCCTGTAGCATGGAGCATTTTGCCAAAAGAAAAGGTGGCAATACTATGTTTTCGCAATTCTGGATAAGCCAATATACTGCAATGTTGCTCTCCATCAAAAACTAGGTGTTCGTATACTTCATCACTAAGTAATATAATATCTGTATCCACTACAAGTTTAGATAGGGCTTTAATATCCTCATCTTGCAAAATGGTTCCTGTTGGGTTGTGTGGAGTGTTGAATATAATCATTCGAGTTTTGGGACTGATAAGCTTGGCAAAGGATGTCCAGTCAATTTTCCAATCAGGAGTTTTCATCTCATAAGGCACAACCTTAGCCCCCATAGTCTCTACTGCAGGTTGGTATGAATCGTAGGCGGGCTCTATTATAATAACCTCATCGCCAGGCTGAATAAACGCAGCAATGGTTGTAAAAATACCTTGGGTAGCTCCTACCGTTATCGTGATTTCATTATCTGGGCTATAATTTTGTTGGTATAACTTATTTGTTTTTTGGCTCAAAATTTCACGTAATCTCAGCAAACCAGGCATAGGTGCATACTGATTGTAACCTTCGGCAATATACTGTTGAGCTAATGCTTTTAGACGATCATCACAATCAAAGTTTGGGAAACCTTGTGCTAGGTTAATTGCCCCATGTTTATTGGCCAATGCAGACATAACAGAAAAGATGGTATTGCCGACATTAGGAAGTTTTGATTTAATATTCATAACTATTTAGATTTAAACTTATTTAGTAGGGGGCAAGTACTTAGTAAATGACATAGCCCTAAAAGAGAGTATTTGATATAAGGAACAGTAGTATTATTCAGTTAAATGTCATTTTACAAAAAAAAAGATGAACCAAATAAAATATCTCCTAATCAAATTGAAAGGTAATAAAAATAATAAGAATACAAGGAATGAGAAATAGACTATGGAGAAATAGATTTTTGATGAATAATAAATTGGATGGTGTAGTGTAAGTCCTTGTGCTTTAAAAGGTTAGAAAGTAAAAATGGCTAGCTTTTTTCATTTTTAATTAATACCTTTGCCCCTTGAAATAATCACCCAATTATTTTAAAAAAGTTTCCTCAGTTAACCCAAATTAAAGTAACATGAAGTCCCAAATTTTTACAATTTTATTAATTGTATTATTTAATCAACTCCAAGCCCAAACAAGAGTGATTTTTAATACTAGTTTTGAGAGTCCTAGCATCAATGGGGCTAATTATCGCCAGTTGGACGAAAGCCTTATCGAAGGTTGGGAGACAACTTCTCCAGATGCTAAAATTGAGCTTTGGACAAGTGGATTCCACAATGTGCCAGCTCAAGAAGGAACCCAATTTGCTGAAATAAATGCTACACAAGCAGCTACCTTATACCAAGAACTTTGTTTACAACAAGGAGAAACTATCCAATGGTCATTATGGCACAGAGGCCGTAGTGGTGTAGACCATATGAGCTTAACTATTGGAGGCCAAGTGCAAGATACTTTTGCTACAGGTAGATCTGCTTGGGCTAATTATACTGGAAGTTATACACATACAGGTGGTTCTGGGATGGTTTTATTTGAATTTAGAGCAGTAAGTACGGCTGCTGGCCAAAACTCGTCTGTAGGTAATTTTTTAGACAATATTGTGATTACAGGTTTGTTGCCTACTGTCGAATTTTTGATTGATACTGCTTCTAGCCCTGAAGCTGTTGGGGATAATATTCCTATGTTAATTATAAATGGAGAAGTGCTTACCAACCAAACTGTTGAGGTTGATGTTATTGGAGGAACTGCAGATGCTAAAGATTATAGTTATACAACTAAATCAATCATGATACCTGCTGGCATGTATGATGGTACTATCAATACTGGGATTGTTATTCCTCTAACTATTGTTGATGATGATGATGTAGAAGCAAATGAGACTATCCAATTTGGATTGAGTAATGCATCTACTGGGATTATGATTGGAGATGCGAATTGTGATGGTATTAATATAGACCAGCACAACTATACTATTCTAAATGATGATGTTGATTTACCTGTAGAGTTATTGTATTTTACAGCACAATCAGAGAATGAGAATGTGTTGTTGGCTTGGGCAACAGCTACAGAGATCAATAATGAGAAGTTTGAAATAGAGCATATGGCACCAGAAACAGAAGAATTTGTAGTAGTTAATACTATTGCTGGAGCTGGTACAACACAAGAGCGTCAAGAATACAACCATAAACTATATAATTTAGCTGCAGGAATGCATTATTTTCGTATTAAGCAAATTGACTTTGATGGGGCATATACCTATTCGGAGGCTGTAGCTATAAATATGGAACATAATATGCCCATGACTGTGAATGTTTTCCCTAATCCTGTTGGTGAGGTGTTGAATGTTCGTATCAATGGTTTAGATAAGGATATAGATAATATGCAAGTACGTATTGTCAATATGCAAGGGCAGGTGGTTCATCAAGAACTATTAGCTGTAAATAATACAACTAAGCAAGAAATCTATGCTGTTCAAAACTTACCAGAAGGAGCATATACTGTTTTACTTAACTTTGGAAATGCTCGTCAGGTAATCAAGAAATTCATCAAAAAATAGGCTACAAAAGATAGTTTTGGGGTTTGTTGTGGAGAGTCTTACTACTCTAATTTAAATTTTCTGCAAAATAAGGGATATATTAGGAATAACTATTACAGAATTCTTAGTATATCCCTTAACCTTTTTTTGTAGCTTTGGGAAAAAGAAACCTCTCAAAAATTAATAGTTAAATACAAGTATATGCAAGTAAGAGCCATTGATATTGCAAATCTGTTGGGTGGCACAGTAGAAGGAGATGAAAATATATTGGTTGCTAAACCAGCAAAAATAGAAGAAGGAGAACCTGGCGCGATTAGTTTTTTTGCAAACTCCAAATATGAGGAATATGTATATACTTGCAAATCTTCAGTTATCTTAGTAGCTAATGCTTTTAAACCAAAGCAGCCTGTTGAAGCAACTTTGGTGAGAGTTGCAGATGTTTATTCTAGTTTGAGTATATTATTAGAACATTTTAGCGAATATTCAAAAAAAGCACCTTCTGGTATTTCAGCACAAGCTGTGATAGATAGTTCTGCAAACATTGGTGAGAATACTACAGTCGAAGCATTGGCCTATATCGGAAAAAATGTTATTTTAGGGAAAAATGTAACAGTTTATCCTCAAGCTTATATAGGTGATAACGTTGTGATTGGAGATGGTTCTATTATTTATGCAGGAGTTAAAATCTATAAGGATACTCAAATAGGACAACAGTGTATTATTCATGCTGGTGCTGTACTTGGGAGTGATGGATTTGGATTTGCTCCTCAATCAGATGGTTCTTTCAAGAAAATACCACAACTAGGTTATGTAGAGATAGGCAATGATGTAGAAATAGGTGCTAACTGTACTATTGATAGGGCTACTATGGATAAAACTGTAATAGGGGATGGTGTCAAAATTGATAATTTAGTACACATCGCACATAATGTATTTATAGATAAAAATACAGTGATGGCTGCTCAAGTAGGCATTGCAGGTAGTACATATATAGGTAAGAACTGTATGCTAGGTGGACAGGCTGGTTTAGTCGGCCACTTAAAAATTGCAGATGGTGTTAAAATTCAGGCGCAAAGTGGCGTGGGCAAGTCTGTAAAAGTCCCTGAGGCAGCAATACAAGGTTCGCCTGCTATTGACTATGCTAAGGCTTCTAGAATGTATGCTGTTATGCGTAATTTGCCAGAGTTATACAAAAGGATTAATGATTTGGAAAAAAGAGTTAAGCAGAAAGATAAAAATGCTTAATTGTTGTTGTTCTAACTAAGTGCTTGTAAGTCAGTAATTAAATTGAAATTGATATCGTATTTAGAGCGAAAACTGAAACATAAGGAACGATTAATTTTTATAGCTAGGCTTTTATAGCTAGAAATTTTATAAAGCCTTAGAAAATGGTGTATCTTTGTGGGAGATTTTCTTATTATTTAATATCTTCCTTGTAAGTAGTTGATTATCAAGTGAGTCAAAGTAGTAAAGTAGTGTTTGGCTAGCCTTTTAGTTAACTCAAATTTGCAATAACATGAAAGAACATACACTTAAAGAACCTATAAGTTTTGAAGGCAAAGGATTGCATACTGGAGAATATGTATTTGTTACAATAAAAGCAGCTCCAGAGAATAATGGAATACAATTTTGTAGAACAGATTTAGAAGGGGCACCTTTGATAACTGCAGATGCAACTAATGTAGTGAATACTAAGCGTTGTACTACTTTAGGGAAAAAAGAGGCTACTGTACAAACGGTAGAGCACCTTTTGGCTGCTTTAGTTGGAGCAGGTGTTGATAATGCAATAATAGAGGTTAATGGTCCTGAAATTCCTATTTTAGATGGTAGTGCAAAGGCCTTTTCTGAAAAAATAGAAGAAGTAGGAGTCATAGAGCAGGATAGAGAGCGTACTTATTTTGAAGTAGAGTCGCCTATAACTGTAAAAGATGATGAAACTGGTGCAGAGCTAACTGTTTTGCCATCAGATGATTTTGAAGTAACAGCCCTAATCGATTTTGATTCTCCAGTATTGCATAAACAATATGCAACTATAAGAGGATTTGATAGTTTTAAGGAAGAAGTAGCTGATAGCAGAACTTTTACCTTTTTGCATGAGATAGAAGGTTTGTTAGATGCAGGCTTAATAAAAGGTGGAGATTTAGATAATGCAGTAGTTTTTGTCAATGAAGTGTTAGAAAATGGAAAACTCTCCAATTTGGCGCAAAAATTGAACAAAACTGACATAAGAGTAGAACGTGAAGGAATTCTTAATACAACTGCTCTTAGACATCCCAATGAACCTGCTAGACATAAGCTGTTGGATATAATAGGTGACCTAGCCTTAGTAGGAAAACCTATAAAAGGACATATTATAGCTAAAAAACCTGGCCACACTATTAATAATAAGTTGGCTAGAGAGTTGAAGCGAGTATTTAAGCTTCAACAAAAGCTTGCTGATGTGCCTAAATATGACCCAACAGTTGCACCAATTTATGATATAAACGATATTAGCAGTAAGCTACAACATAGATTTCCGTTTTTACTGATTGACAAAATCATTGAGTTATCAGATAAACATGTAATAGGCGTTAAGAATGTTACAGCTAACGAACCTTATTTTCCTGGTCATTTTCCTAACAACCCAGTTATGCCGGGTGTTTTGCAGATAGAGGCTATGGCACAAACAGGTGGATTACTTGTAATGGAACATATTGATGACCCACATGGATATGATACTTATTTTTTGAGAATTGATAAAGCTCGATTCCGTCAAAAAGTAGTTCCTGGAGATACTATTTTATTTAGACTAGAGTTGATAAGTCCTATTAGGAGAGGGTTGTGTGAGATGAAGGGACGTGCTTATGTAGGAAATAAATTAGTAGCAGAAGCAGAGTTATTAGCGCAAATTATTAAAAGAAAATAATGGAACACGATCCTACAATATTGCACCACACATTAGCTGCCATCAACAAAGATGCAGAGATCGGAAAAAATGTTAAAATTGGCCCTTGGGTTACTATAGAAAACGATGTAGTAATTGATGATGGGACAGAGATTGGAGCTAATGCCGTGATTATGTCTGGAACTCGTATTGGCAAAAATTGCAAGATTTTTCCAGGAGCCATAGTTGGTGCTGTACCACAGGATTTGAAATATGCAGGAGAAGAAACAACTCTAGAAATAGGAGATAATGTAACTATTCGAGAATATTGTACTCTAAATAGAGGAACAAGAGCAAATTACAAAACAGTAATCGGAAATAATTGTTTGTTGATGGCCTATGTTCATGTTGCACATGATTGTGTGATAGGAGAGCATTGTATATTAGCTAATAATGCTACGTTGGCTGGACATGTAGAAATAGAAGAGTATGCTATTTTGGGGGGGATGACAGCTGTTCATCAGTTTGTACGTATTGGAGCTCATTCTTTATTGGGTGGTGGGACATTACTAAATAAAGATGTACCTCCTTATATTCGTGTATCTCGCTATCCTGCTTCATATATTGGAGTGAATACTATTGGATTGCGCAGAAAAGGATTATCCTCTGAAAAAGTACGTCATATTCAAGATATCTACCATCAATTATTTGTTACAGGTGGCAATGTTAGTCAAGCTCTTGAGGTTATTCCTAAACTAATTGAGGATACTCCTGAACGTCAACTTATTCTAGATTTTGTACGAGAGTCTAAAAATGGGATAGTAAAAGGGTTAAGACGTAGAAGATAATAGAAGATTAAAAAAAATGTCATAACAAAAATGAGCCATCTCTTTGCAAAGAGATGGCTCATTTTTGTTATAATTCTAAATGTATTTTATTCAATTGATATATATCGAATATGAGAGAAATGGTCTTTATCTAAAAATGGAATCTGTTGTTGAGAATAGTATGTTCCATCTTGATAGATTGGACTACTAATCCAAAGAAATGCATATTCATCAGGTATATCAGCCATTCGCCAATCAATGAATGCCTTTTGTTCTCCATCCACCAAATAAGTAATATGATGAGGTGTCCAGCGAATTTCATACATATGGTATTCATCAAAAAAATCTCTACTTAGTTCTTCTCTTCCTGGATAATTCATTTGATAGTTATTGAACCTATCTACTTTATGCCCATCTATCAATTTTTCTTCACCTGGCTGAACAAGTACATTGGGCGATTGCATATAATCTACTATTGAGTAATTTATGAATGAGGCATCTTTCCAAGATTCATCATATATCTTAGACCAAATCTCTATATCTATTTCATAGGGTTGTTTGCCTTTAGAGTCACTCATATCATTAAACTTTGCACCAGTCACGGTATCTGCATAATGACAAAGAGACTGATATAGCCATACATTATGAACAATGCCTGTAGGTGTCGTTGAGTCGTTTCTTAGTTGAGCCAATTTAGCAACAACTTTGACTGTTCCATAGAGAAAGCCTGGCATAAACTTGATTTCGCCCCAAGTTTTTTGTTTGTTTTCTGGGGTAGAACCTGGTATTTTGAAATAAACTCCAGAGGTATCTACAACTACATTTTCTTTGCGAGAGCCATATTCTGCTTTTATCTTAGGGGCTTTACTTATGTAGCCCTTAAAAAAATCATCAGGAGTCCATGCTTCAGAAATTACATCACTAAAATAATTGCCTACACAAGTGTCACAAAGAGCCTTGTGGTCTCGATCTGAAAGAATGTAAACATCTCCCGGGTTGAGATTATTACTTCCATCAAAATTTTCATTGAGCATAACAAATTTAAAGTGAGTAGCTGGCACATAAGCAAACTGGTTCAATACTTTTTCTCTTTGTTGGGAGTTTAACCACTCTCTTACTTGAGCAAAAGGATTTGTTTTTTGAAGGTTAAGGTGCTTTTGCATGAATTTATCTAGATGATCTTCTGATACCCAAAGCATAAATTCATAAGAACCAGGACGAGCAGGACCATAATAATCCTTCTCATCAAATATTCCACCTCCACCTTTAGGATTTTTTCCAATAGCATAATCCAAGTAGAGTTCTTTAGTTTGACCAGCTGGCACAAACTGTCCATCTATATTAGATGAACCATAATAGTTTTTGAGGAAAAATTTATTCTTAAAATCTATAGACTGAGAATCGGTTGCATACCAATAGGAAGTATTTTGATAAAACATTCGACAGTAAAGAACCTTAGTTTCCTTACTGGTATTTTTAATAACTACTCTTGCCCTTGCTCTAGTGCTGTCTCCCAAACAAGGATTTGGATAAGCAATATTAGCATATCTTCTATTGGCATCAATAGGATTTTTAGGATCATATACACAGTTGTATTGATGTGTGTATTGGTATTGCTTGGTATTATCTTCATCCAATGGATAGAATGTAATTTCTAAACCTGGTCTTTTTATCATTTTAGGTTTATCTCCAAAAGATGAAGAAATAAGACTATCTGCAGATGGATTTTTTGCTCGTTCCGTTAAGTTATATTCATTGATATAGTTAGTGTTTTTCTCAAAATACTTTGAGAACTGTTGCCATCCTTCACCCAAATCAGGTGGTTGAAAATCTCCATGGAACTTAGTTTGTTTTGGAGTAGATAGGGGCTTGTCAGTGGTAGTAGTTGTAGTGGTGGTGGGGTGTTTGATAGAGCGATTACATGCAGCGAATGCAAGAATCATGGTAAGAACAAGGCTATATATATAAGCTGTTTTTGACATGTTAAAATACAATGATTTAGTGAATTAATAATCTTTGCTAAAACTTCTAGGCATCAGCATGAAGCCTATTATTCAATAGAAATGTATCGAATATGAGAAAATCGAGTAGTTTCATAAAATGGAATATCTGCTTGCGAATAATATGTTCCATCTTGATAAATTAAGCTGCCCAACCACAAAAATACATACTCATCAGGAATATCAGCCATTTCCCAATTGACAATTGCTTTCTGAACATCATCTACCCAATAAGTAACATTGTGAGGAGTCCATCTAATTTCATAAAGGTGATAGTCATCAAAAAAATCTATAGACAAAGAGTCCTCTTGAGCAGGATAATTAAGTTGATAATTATTAGAACGATCTACGGTGTGTAAACCTCCATCCTCAAATTGTTTTTCTTCTCCAGGTTTAATTTTTACGCCAGGATCTCGCATGTAGTCAACAATAGAGTAGTTGATAAAACCATAAGGTTTCCAACACTCTTCATAGATTTTAGACCAAATCTCTATATCTATTTCATAGGGTTGGGTTCCTTTGTCGTTAACTAAATGCCCATAAGGATTTCCAGGAAGCGGAAAGGCATCTCTATGCATACGTTGGTAGAGCCATATATTATGAATGATTCCTGTTGGGGTTTTTGTTGTATTGCGTACTTGAGCTAACTTTGCAACAACTTTGACTGTTCCATACAAAAAGCCTGGAGCAAATTTGAGTTCTCCCCAAGTTTTTTGTTTATGATCAGGAGTAGATTTAGGTATACAGAAATAAGCTCCAGAGGTATCTATAAGTACATTTTCTTTGCGATTCCCATATTCCCCTTGTACGAAAGGGGTATTGGGTATAATTCCTTTTGCACTATAATCTTCAGGAAGCCAATTATCTTTGATGATATCTCTAAAATAGCTGTTTTCACAAGTGTCACACAATCGTTTATTATCTCTATCTGCTACTATATAAACCTCTCCAGGAGTCATATTATTTTGACCATCAAAAGTCTCGTTGAGTGTGACAAATCGGAAATGATTAGATGGAACAAAAGCCATACTTGCGCTATTACTTTTTCTTTTGAATGTTTTTTGAGCTTTTGCAAAAGGATTAATGGATGTATAATCTATGTCGGGTTGTAATAAGTCATCTGTTTGATCTTCGTTTAGCCACAGCATAAATTCATAAGCTCCAGAGCGAGCGGGGCCATAAAACTTTTTGGTCTCTAAGGAATTCTCTTTTGGGTCTTTACCAATTACAAAGTCTAAGAATAATTCTTTTTCTTCGTTAGGAGCTAGTTGTACTTCTGCCAAATCTGTTCCTCCATAGTAGTTCTGTAGAGAGGCTTTACTTTTTGAGGACATGTTTGAATTTGTTGCATGCCAATAGCTTGTGTTTTGGTAAAACATGCGGCAGTACAGTGTTTTAGCTTTGCTGCTGGTGTTCTTGATAATCACTCTTGCTTGAGCTATAGAATCTGGATTGCATGGATTGGGATATGCAATATTAGCATATTCATAATTCTCAGGATCATAAACACATTTATACCTATGGACATACTGAAATCGACCAGCTGTATTTTCTTGATTTAGGGGATAAAACTTAATATCTAAATCTTTGTTGTTCACTAGTTTTGCTTCATTGCCAAAAGAGGATTCTGGCCACCAGTTTTTTACATAATGGTCTGGGAGTATAGCAAGTTCAAACTTATTTATGTAGTCAGTGTTTTGCTCAAATAGATGAGAGAACCGTTGCCATCCTGGTTTTCCCATGTCTGGGACTTCCTTTTCTCCATAAAAGAATGGTTTCCCAACAGAATTAGGAGTTTCATATTCTACTATTGATGCTTGTTCTTCTCCACAGCCTATTAATATAGTACTTAATAGAATACCAACTATAATTCGATATATCATAATCTAATGTCTTTAGTAGTTAACTAGGGAACAAAGTTAGGGTGTATATTTTCGTTGAATTTGAAAATTTCTTACAACCTATTCTAATTGAATATATAGACTACTAATTAAATAATTTTTTTGTTTTACTCCAAGCACTCAACAATTCTTGGGTAGTACAAACTACTCCATATAAACAGGAAATAACTTCAGTTAAAGCATCTACATTATTTTTCCAAGTATCCCAATAAGCATTAGAAATTAAATCTTTTAGTACGATTACTTTTAGTTTACGTTCTGCTGCTCCTAAGACAGCATATTGAACACAAGCTAAGGCCTCAAAACCAGTAATTACCAATGTTGTTATTTGCTTAGAGCGCACAAAATTACTAAATTCTTCACATTGCCAAACATCAAATCTTTTTTTCCTGAAAATTAAATCATTTTGAGGATTTAATTCAAAAAAGTTTTGTGCCCAACTCTCTGTATCATCAGTATGGGGGATAATGTGGGCAACCTCAATATGGTGCTTTCTACATGCTTTTACAAAAGAATTAATCTGTTTAGCTACTTTTGCATTTTGCTCAACAACGGCCCCAAATTTATTTTGAGAAGAACAACTTCCATTGACTACATCCAATGTTAATACTAGTGTATGCTCTAGGTCTAAATAATCTTTAGACAAATGTTTATATTTTTTCAATGGGTAATTGGAGTAAGAACATGTTTGAGATAGAAGTTGTTTAAAAAAGAATCTTTAGCAAAAAAAGAAACAGCTTTAAACAACTTCATTGTAGTTTTGAGCAATCAAGGCTGATAAATTATGGCCTCTAAGCAGATTTAGGGACAGTTGCGGTTGTTAGCAGTTGCTCTACTTGGTTCAAGTCCGAATAATCGTTCAGTTTGATAGCATCGCCAAGCAATAAACGTTTACGTTCACTATCTTCTGCATCTATTCCTACAAAAGGAACATTCATCAACTCACAAGTTTTGAAATCCCAAATGCCATCTCCAATATAGACCGTATGATCAAAAGAGTTGATACCTGTACTAGCCTTGATTCCATCTATAGCATTTTGCATAATATCGTGTCGTGTCAAGGCGCTACTAGCAGTGCTGATTAGGGTAGATCCAAAATCAAGTCCTGCAAAATTCAATTTAAGTTGTGCTGATTCCATCCAACAACCTGTGGCCATAGCAACTTCCCAGCCCTTACTTTTTAGATAGTCAATTACTTGATGAGCTCCCTTTATTGGTGCAAAATAAGCAGGGTTTTGCTCATGGCATTCCTTTAGTAAGTCTAAATAATAGGTTTTAAATTCTAATTTTTCTGCCTCTGTTGGTAGTCTATCTTTGCATTGTTTATAGATTTCGAGCAAGATGGCACTGTCTGTAAAATGAGGGAAAGATTCCTCCTCAAATGTATCAAAAGATGGTAGAATAAAGCGCTGAGTAGCTTTAATGTAGCATACATTATCTACAGCATTAGTTTTTGTTAAGGTACCATCAATATCAAAAATGGCTAATTTTTTCATTTCTTTATGCTTTAGTGTTAAAAAAGGAGTGATTCTAAAATTGGTTATTAATCTTTTTTTCTTCTTTGTTGCTGTCTTGCTATATAGTCTTGTAGTGAGATGTCAGAATATTTTACCCAATGTTTTTTCTGAACATTGAGTAAATCAAACTCTATAGAATCAGCATCTTCTTCGTAGAACTCTTGCATCTGGGTTTTGAGTTTGTTGTTAATCTCTTTTCTGTAAGATTTATTTACATACTTCTTATTGAAACGAATGGCTTTTCTGGATGCTTTATCGTTCTCGCCATAAGCATTTCGTCTATCTTTTTCGTAGCTTAATGCTTTCTTTTCTTGAGGAGTTTTACGTTTTTTCATACTGTATGAACATCCTTAGTGTTTAGAGAGTTTCTTTACTTTTTGTAATCTGTAATCAAAACATGTTCTTCACAACTTCTATAATCTTGCTCTGCATTAGAAGCTACAATCAGTAGTCTATCAGCTGTTTTTCCGTAGGTGTCAACCAAGTGTTGATACCATTCTATTCCTTCCTGATCTAAAGTAATGGTTGGTTCATCAAGTAGCAATATGGGAGTGGTTGAACAGATGGATAATATCAGTTTTACACGTTGTAACATACCAGAAGAAAAGAACTTAATAGGCTTTTTATAAGCCATTTTTGGGAAAGCCAGAAGGTCTTTGATTTCCTTAGGGGAGATCAACATTTGTTTGAACTGACTGTGAAATTTTAGCAGTTCTGGAAAAGTAAATTCTTCTATAAGGTCAATATAAGGTCCAGCATAAGAAACGTTTTTGTAGACCAATTCTTTATCTATAGATTTCTGCTTATCTAAGAAATAAACTTTGCCTTTAGAGGGTGACAAATAACCTGATAAAATTTGCATTAGAGTAGATTTACCAGAACCATTTCGTCCTAAGATAGCATAGCCTTTTCCTTGTTTGAACTCATAGGAAAAATCTTTAAATATCCATTCTAATCTGTACCGTTTACTAATATTTTCGACCTTAATATTCATAACTGTAAATATAGCTAGGAATTGAATATTATTAAGGATAATAAGCGCAAATTCATAAATAAAAAATGAGGAACTGATATCAGTTCCTCATTTTTTATTTGATGTATACCAGTCCTCTACTAAGGACAAGCTATTTTTATCTCAACACGTCTATTGTCTGGGCTACCTTCTTTTATCAGAGGACGAGAACTTCCAAACCATTGATGATCTATCCGTCTAGATTTTATGCCCATAGAGCAAAGCCAACTAAAAATCTTGTGAACACGTAGTTTAGAAAGCTGTTTGTTTTTTTCTGGATCTCCATAGATATCTGTGTGTCCATAGAGTGTGATATTGACCTCTGGATTGTCGTGCATATATACAAGTATAATATGGAGTGTTCGTTTGGCAGCAACCATCCCTTTATAATCAATAGAGTTATCTTTGAAGTGCAAATCCCCCAAAACTAAGAGTTCTCCACACTTCAAATCTTCAGCTGTTTTCATAACCTTCACATTGCTCGGTAGAGAGTTGTCAGATGGAGTGTCTGTTGTTGTATTAGGAGGTGTTGGTTCTGGCTCTGGTTGTGGCTCAGGTTCCGGTTTTGGTTTATTTCGTTCAATACCAAATTTTTTCTCAAACTCATAAATCTTCTTTTGTCTATCATCATGAGAACCCAATTCCTTATCTTCTGATTTTCGCAGTTTCATACTGAAACAGTTGAAATTATTAGTATTTTCCATTCCTCTGCCTTCTATCAAGTCAACCTCTTTTATATCTTCGGAAGGTAATGGGAAATGAATTTCACAAGTATATACAGTATGTCCTGTTCGGGTAAGAGACGAAACGCTGTAATTGGCATCTGTTACTTTTTCTACAATGAGTTCTTCATCTCGTCGGACATTTCTGATTTCCATTAAATCGATTTTAGAGCCTCCATTTTTAGGTTTCAAAAACCATGGATGTCGTCCCCCTTTTGTGAAAAAAGTAGCTCCTGTATATTGTGTGTCATCACAGACAAATCTAAAAAATAAAACAAGTCGATCGCTACGATATTCAAGCTTGTCAATGATGTAATAATCATATTTTACAACATAACTTGGGGTAAAGTCTGTATATTCTTTTTGGGCAGAAAGGGTGAGGAAATTGAGTAGAAGAATTGAGAGTAAAAAATATCGCATATTATAAATATTGTTTTGAAACAAAGAGAAAGCGAGCTTAGCTCGCTTCCTTTTATAGTATTTAATGTTTATTTATCATTAATCACAAGAAATGATTAATTCCACACGACGATTGATTGCATCACCTTCTTTTACGATAGGTTGACTAGGTCCAAACCATTCATAATCAATTCGTTTGGAACTTATGCCCATCCCACTTAACCAACGGAAAACTTTATACACGCGTTGTTTAGATAAATCCATGTTTTTTTCGGGGCTACCAAATACATCTGTGTGACCAAATAGCTTGACAGTAGCGGTTGGATTTTCATGTAGGTATAAGTACAAGATATACATTGAACGTTTAGCATAAACCATACCTTTAAATTTGGTAGAGTTGTCATGGAATTTTAATCCATCTAAAACCAAGCGTTTACCACAACGAATATCTTTTAGTGAGGAGACTTTTAAATAGGGAAGCAAGTCCTTCTCTTTTTCTAAGCGCTCTTTTTCAATACGTTCTTTCTCTAAGCGTTCTTTTTCTGCTTTTTCTTTATCAGCCTTTTCTTTTTCTAAGCGCTCTTTTTCCAAACGTTCTTTTTCTTCCTTCTCTAAGCGTTCTTTTTCGATACGCTCTTTTTCTGCTTTTTCTTTATCAGCCTTTTCTTTTTCTAAGCGTTCCTTCTCTTCACGTTCTTTACGCTCTTTCTCTTTGCGTTCACGTTCCTTACGCTCTTTTTCCTTACGTTCTTTTTCAGCTTTATCATCATGTTTACGTTCGATACCGAATTTTTTCTCAAACTTCTTAACCTCTTCTTCGCTATCTTTTTTAGACCCCAACTCTTTACTATTCCATGTTTTTAATTTTACATTAAAACAGTTAAAGTGATTTCTATTATACTCCTGACCACGGCCCTCTATAAAATCGGCATACTCCAAATCATTAGGTAGACGTTCAAAATGCACCTCACAGCTAAAAACAGTATAACCTGAGCCTGCTAAAGCAGCAACTTTTAATGATTTTCTGCGGACACTAGAGGCAATTAATTCGCCATTTCTACGAACGTTTTTTATAGCCTTCAACTCAAAGTTCTTTTTGACGTTGCGACCTTTTATATACCAAGGGTGCTCTCCTCCAGGAGGATAAAAAATAGCACTAGTATACATTCCACTACGACAAACAAAGCGAAAATAAAAAATAGTCCTATCAGAAGTATATTCAATTTTATCTAAGATATAATCATCTTGCCAAGGACGATAGCTAGGCTTATGATCTGTATATTCTTTTTGGGCAAAGTTGGGGCTGATAACAAATGATAACAGCACGAATACAATGCTTACTCTAAAAAATGATAATCGCATTTATACTGGGTTTGTGGTATTTACAATATATTTAATAATGGTGCTTGTAACTTATATGATGCAATAAGCTTACCATTTCGGTGTACTCCTAACATCTTTAACGAAATTTGTAGTTTCAATCTTATGTAGAAACTACAAAAAAAACTAACTATCAAATATACATTATAGATTACTAATCATTAAGAAAATTGAGTAAAGTTTCTAAGAATGCTTTAGGTTGCTCTGCATGTACCCAATGTCCCGCATCGTCTACTGTTGAGAGTTGTGCTTCTGGAAAATATTTTTGATGATCCAAAAAATTATTTTCCTTTATATAATCAGATTTTCCTCCTCTTATGAATAAGGTTTCTCCTGTGAAATCAGCCTCAGGCATTGTATGGCTTAAAATATTTTGATAAGCTTCATGAATAACAGGCAAATTCATTTTCCATTTATATTTATTAGACTCCTTATCAATGTATAGATTTTTGAGTAGGAACTGACGAATCGAAAATTCAGGAATGTAGCTTTGTAGTAGTACATCAGCCTCTTTTCTGGAGCTTAAAGAGTCTAAGTCTAAAGAGAACAGAGCTTTGAAAATAGTTTGATGATTTCCCTTATAATGAACAGGAGCAATATCTACAATAATCAATTTATCAACCATGTCATCATGTTCGAGTGCAAATTGCATAGCAACCTTACCACCCATAGAATGGCCTATAATATGTGCATGATAAATCCAGTTAGCTTCCATAAAAGCATGTAGATCTTCAGCCATAATACTATAACTAAGTTCATCGCTGTGAGGAGAACGACCATGGTTTCGTAAGTCTACAATGAATACCATGAAATTTTTGGCCAATTGTTTAGCAATTGTTTGCCAGTTGTCAAGAGTTCCAAACATCCCATGTAGTATAATAATGGGGTCCCCTTGGCCAAATACCTTGTAGTTGAGTTGCATTGATTGATATAATAGTCGTTAAATAATCTTAGAACAGGTCTAACGTTGTAATTTTAAACATGTTCTTAGTGCAAAGAAAACACTAAACATTTAACTATAAAAATCTAGCAGAAGTTTATCAGAATAGAAGCCTTTTTTAGAAAAGATGCTCTAACCTATTCTTCATCCATTTTAGCCAATACCCCAAAATCAATTCTTAGGCGTGTCTCTGCCACAGGAACAGATCTAAATTCAAGATTCAACATTATATCAAAATATTCTTGAGTTACATGTTCCCTTAGGTCAACAATCGAAGGGTTTAGTTCTAGTTCTCTAGAATTGGTAATAGGTATGAATTCGTGGTAGCCCATCTCTTGACGACTAGTATCTGTAACAGCATCAACGGTTACATCTCTCAAGAAATCTAAGTCATTTTCACCATAGATTAGACTAAATCGAACATAAGCAGGCTGTGCCTCTAATATTTTTTCATAAGGAACACCTGGAATATCCCTAAGTACAAAATGATGTGTATGAACAAGGTCCAAACCAGCAGGATGGATATCTACATAAGAGACAAAGGGAATTTCTTTACGATTCTCTTTCCTACAACCTAAAATACTAAATGCTGTAACCAATAATAGCAGATATATTGGCATATGGATAGAAGCGACTTTTTGCAATTTTACCATTAGTATAGTTTTTCTTATAAAACAACAAAGTTAAGCAAAGGGTTGGGCATATTAATGAATATCTGATAATCAGGAATAGAATTCATCTGAATTAGAATGACTTTTTTCGTTAGAATTCAGTATATTAGATAGTGCTCATGAATATTTTTTTTGGAAAGCCCTCTAAAACGAACTCTAATATGCAAAATCAAAAACATTATTTATTTAGTGTGCTAGCATTTTTATTATTTAGCTTCAGCAATTCTATCTATGCTCAAACAGGGACATCCCCATCTTTAGAGATGGATGATGATATGGCTTTATCCGAATCTGTCAAAGATTTTGTAGTTTATACCGATAATACATCTAAACAAGTGGAACTGACATATTCCTTACCTAAAGCAGAAAAACTAGTACTCAAAATTGTTAATGATGATAGAAAAGTAGTATACACAGAAACAATAGCAGCGTCTAAGGCTGGTAACCAGCGAAAATTAGTCGATGTTCAAAAATATAAATCAGGGACATATTTTTTTCAGCTGTCTTCTGGAGGCCATACTTATACACAAGTAGCTACGCTCAAAAACTAAAAAAAAGCGACCTTAAGGTCGCTTTTTTTATTCTGTTGTTTTTCCCATTATTTCAGCTCTTAAGGCTTTATTTATAGTGTCTAATAATTGTTCTGTATCTCTAGTATCTTCTTTATCCTTTTTTAGATGTTTATAGCTTTTTTTTAATAGTAGTGGGGCGCTATCAAAACCCCAAAAAAGTAGCTACTCTTTTATCTAATTTACTAGGGATGTTGATGGATTACAATCCAAAAAAAGTTGAATATTGATCGTTAAAGCAGTGTTTAGGTGGTTGTGGGTGTTGGTAACCAGTGGTTTGTGAGGTGTTGTTGTCGGGGCAAGGATAAAACATCGACAAAATGAATAGAGGTGTTTTTATCTTCAAAAAATAGGCTTTAGTATAAAATAGGAGGTCATTAATCGATAGTTTATAGTGCTTTTGTATCCTTTTTGGGAGATCCCCGTTTAAACTAATAAACCACAACCAAAAAAATAACTAACTATGACTAAGCAAGATAATCAAGATCAGAGAGCAAGACATGTTATGGCATTAGCAGCCGCAGCTATTATATTTATGATTTACACCCTAATTGGCTGGTCTACCTTCCTACATAAACCAGTTATCCCCGAATCTTCCACTATTGTTGCTGGAGTCTAGGCAACATTACCTATCCATCAGTAGAGCCTACTGAAATCAATTTTCAAAACGTATTAGAATTGATCTCCAACTAGGAGAGTTATGTGTACTGCTAAACATGAGGTTTAGCAGAGAGGCATTTTATTATTATTACCTAAAGTAATTATATGGAATAAAATTTTACTTAAATCTAATTTTTAAGCTAAGTAATAGTAACTTACTATAGTTCGCTAAGTTTTCTTAAGTGATTGATAATTAGCACTAATTTATTTTGTTGCTAAAAAGAGTATTGGTTTGATTATCAAGAACTAAAAAGGAATGTTTTTTTCAATTTTAGCAGGAAATTTAAAAAACAGCGAACTATTATAACTAATATATTAGCGTTTATTCTAAAGTAGGTTAAGCCCCTTTTAGAGGACCATTATTATACTATTGCTTAATAAAAACATTGAAGCTATGCAAAAGATATGTTCAAAATGTGGAAAGGCCAATGCGCACACCACTAAAGAATGCGTAGCCTGCCATACCCCTATGACAATACGGTTCAATACCAAGTTTATAGTAGGTACAGAGCAGATGACTTTTGAAGGATTGTTTGAAGAGGTTCATGCCCTCAAGAATCGCATATCTGTGATAGAGAATCGGCATGATAGTCTACAAAAAGATTTTGATGTCAAATTCTCTAATATGGTAAAAGAGGAATTGAAAAAACAATCTAAAAAGCAACAGGAAGCAGTGGCTGTCAAGAAAGTCGTTGCCGAAAAAAGGGTAACAGATCATCCTGATACTATTGCAGAACTTGAAAAGGTTTTTAGAGAAATACAGCAAAAATATGCTCAAGCTCAACAAGCCAAAAATTATCAGCTAATGGCTGATTTGGCTTATGAAGGCAAAAAAGTACGTCGTCGTATTACTCGATTGCAAGAAGCAGAAAAAGCAAAAGACACGACTAAAGAAGAAAAGGTCAAAACAGAGAATGTAAAAGACATTCAAAAAGAAGAACCAAAAGACGAAGCCCCTAAAAAGGAACCCCAAAAAGAAGCAGAGAAAAAAGAAACTTCCAAGAAAGAAGTAAAACATGATGAGAACTGGGCTACCATTGCAACCCTAGAGCAAGAATTAGCTCAGATTTGGAGAGCTAGACGAAAGGCTTTACAGAAAGGAATGTTAGAAAAAGCAGCACAGCTTTTTGAAGCAGAAAAAGCTATAGAAGAACGTCTGATGGGGCTTAAGAATAGTGGAGAAGAAAAAGAGGAAAATAATAATGATGCTTATGATCCTAAGCATTATAAAAAAGAGGAAGAGAAAGAAGAAGAAGAAAAGACTGTAGAAGGCGAAAAGGCAGAGGCGCAAGAAAAAGAGGAGCCTCAAAAAGAAGAGAAAGAAGAAGCTAATAAGGAGGAACCAAAAGAAAAGGAGACTCCAAAACTAGATGATAGAATAGAAAAAGCGAAAGCTGAATACCAAAGAAAGGTTGCTCAACAACAGAAGCAACAAAAAAAGGTAAAGCCTAAAAAGGTGAAACCTAAGCGTACAGGCCCATCTGTTATGGAGCAGTTTTTTGCGCCTATAGTGAGTGGTTACAAGTATGTAGTTGGTAAGTATGAGCAGTTTAAAAAAGAGAACAAATTACCTTTGTTTTTCTTGACCTTAGCGGGTATTGCTGCATTGTTATTCGGATTCGGGTTTTTGGTGCAATATTCTGCGGTGACGTACTTCGGGACATTTAGCACACAAGTTAAGGTAGGATTTGGTTTCTTGAGTTCATTTACAACGATGGGAATAGGAATCTACTTGATTCGTAAGAATAAAAAATTCCGAGAATTTGGTTCCGCCCTTATAGGTTTGGGACTTGCATTAAACTATTTATTCATTTACTTCTTGGCGCCTGTCATATCCTCTACAGCAGGATTTGCGATCATTCTACTCAATACTATAATGGCTGTGGTATTAGCCTTGAAGTACGAGGCCAAAATCATAGCAATATTAAGCTTGGTAGGTGGTGCCCTATCACCATTGTATCTACAGTCTTCGGGCGAAAATACCATTATCTACTTTGCTTATCTATGGATTTTGAGTGCATCTTCCATTTTTG
>JAAEPD010000667.1 GCA_024222455.1 Aureispira sp. | reverse complement strand
TATCCTTACTCCTGCCCTTGGCAATAGACAACATTTTATTCCAGTAACTCTCGGACGCTTGCTTACCTTCTTCTGTCTCTGCATATTCCAAATATTTCTTATGATCTTCCTCCGCACGATTAATCGCTTGGTTAAACGCTTCCGTATACTCTGCCTCGTTTTGGAGCGGTTGCTTCTTGATAGTAGCCGGACTCTGTACATCCAACTGCCTTTTATCGATAAGTAGATAACTAGCCACAACTAGTATTAACACTAGTGTTCCGAAACTTCCTGCTACCAATACTTTATTTTTTTTCATCTTCATTTTTTTGATCTACTCGAATCTAAAATCAAAATTTTCCAACAAAATATTCCAATACCCTCTACGCTCCACAAAACTAGAATAATACTGCGCACTATGATCCTGGTTACTCTTTGAAAACCCTTCAGGACTCTCTGGTGAACCAAATACTAGCATATTAGGGGTCAGGTCTATCATTTAGCCTATTGTTCAACCGCCCTTACGATTCTTCCCACTTGAGTAAAATGCAGCCCGAAATATCCCCCTAACTCCTGATATGAATATCCTCCACTTCTATAAGCCT
>JAAEPD010000666.1 GCA_024222455.1 Aureispira sp. | reverse complement strand
TGTAAGTATTGCTACTTGGACTATCAGCACTCAAGAGTTCTTTATCTTCTGCTCTACGCTTTAGCCATAAACCCAAAGCCACGAGTACTAGGATAAAAAAGATTCCCCCTGTAGTAGTCACCAAGATCTTATCCTCCTTTTTCATTTTTGCCATACATCTAAATTTTACCTTCTTTTTGTAGTTCTTTTTTAGCCTCCTGTAAAGACTTCTGCCAAACCTTTCGAGTTTTATGCCCTTTCTTCTTAGCATGGAGTGCACTTGCTCTTTGGCTAATCAGCTTGAGTTGCTCCTCAGCGGTAGGTTTTTCCTCCTCAAATAAAAAATCGAATAATCCCATAAACTAAGTTAGATTTAAGGTTTTGAGTTTTTTGATTAGGCTATCGCTAGCCTCTCTAGAAGAGCTGTAATAGAAATTAGCATAGTCAATAGCTGCTCCTAAAGAATAGCCTTTGTAGGTTCCTGCTTTATCCTTGTAGTTCAATTCCCAATCGTACCAAATGGCTCGAATATCATCATCCGAAAGCTTAACAACATCCGTATAAGCAGCTACTTTAGCATATTCTCCCCAACCTTTAGTCAAGTCATTATAAATGGCCTCCGTATAAGGCTGCGGATTAAAGATATTCTCCTTACTAGCTTGTATTTTTTGAGCTGCATTTAACCGAGTCTTTTCCTTTTTTACCAATAGATAAATCAGATAGAAGAGTAATAAACTAAACAGCCCTAAAGGGATGTATTTTTTCATTTGATCAAGGTTGTTACACTAAGTCCAAAGGAATAAAGTTAGGATCATAGTCTGGAGAGTAATAGATGGTTCCTAAAGAAGAGGCAGCCTCTAATTCAAAAGCTTGATCTTCGGTTAGCCCTACATAACGTTTGAGTCCTTTACCCTCAATCTCCTCTAAGATTTGTTGTTTCCAGCTCCACTCTGCATCACCATCGGCTGCTTTTTGAAAACGAAGTACTTTTCGAGCAACTTCTGTTTGAAATTCTTCTAACTTAAGGACAGGCTTCAGCACACCATCCTTACACTTGCAGAGCCAATCTCTAAATTCCCATTTACAGTCACAATCCAATTTAGTATCTCCTGCACCTTCTTTCAGCGCAGCCAATTTTTCTTCCTCTTTTTTCTTTTTCATCCAATACCATCCACCTCCAAGAGTTGCTAAGAGGAGAAGGCTAAAAAGGATGTTCATTGATTTTTTATTTTTAGCTATTGCCATGAGTTGACTATTTTTAGTTGTTTTTTGATTTGATTGATAGAGCTATTTTGCCTTTTTGTTCATCAGCAGTAAGAATATAAAAACCAAGAGAATTAAGCCAACTCCACCACCGATATACAAAGCTATTGGGGTTTCTTTCTCCTCTTCTTTGCTATTGTTATTGGTGGTATTTATGGTGCTGTTGTCAGGTGTTGTTCCATTGGCTGCATTGATAATCGCAGCCACACCACCCAAGGTTGCGCCTGTAATGCTTCCCCAATCTACTCCCGTAAGATCTGCTTTGTCCTTATCATCATCATTTTGACTGCTATCTTGACTTAGACTTTGTGTACTTAGGGCTGAACTAGCATCAGGCTCTTCCACCACTAAAGGCGCTCCAGCCATTGCTTGAGCTACACCCTTACGGATAATTTCTTGTCCTTCTAGAGTATAATGAGGCAAAATGAGGTTAAGCAAAGCTTCTACCTGCTCATAATCTCCTGAGCGAATGGCCACTCTAAGATCGTTTTGATGTTTATCTAACATAGCTTTGTTTTTAAACAAAACCCTAACACCTGCACAGTCCTAGGGCTTTGGCTTGTCTATTCTATTTTTATAAAGGTTGAAGGTTAACTAACAAACCGCCTCTAAAACAAAGATGATTTTCATATAACTACCTGACTGCACATTGGCTTTGATGCGAGTCGTTGGATCTAGATAGAATGGTCGATCCTTGACCTCAATGGCTTTTTTGTTGAAGGAATCCGATTGTACATAGCCTGATAAGCTGATGTAGTGCGATTGTCCTTTAGGATTGAGCAAAGAGATGTTTTGGGTAATTTCTAACTCACCCTTGTCAATGGTTTCTTGTTTGTTAGAAGAAATGTGCATTTCCTTGACTAGGAAACGTCGGTGTTTAGTCGATTCTACCCAGTTTTGCAAATTGGCAGGATAGCCTTCAAAGGTGAGGTCTTCACCATCAATACTTTTATTGCCTAGTGGATGTCCAAACATGCCTGCAACTTGGTCATAACTGACTGCTGCATAAAACTCCTCTTCCTTGGTTGGAATTTGAACAGGTTGTTCGTTTTCATCAAACCCATCTTTTGTAGTTGGATTGGTAGCAGTAAAGGTATAACGGCCTTTGTTGGATTGTGCCAACAAGCTTTTGCTGGCATCAAAAAGATTGCACTCTTCTT
>JAAEPD010000665.1 GCA_024222455.1 Aureispira sp. | reverse complement strand
CCATCGATATTGCCGCCATTTTGGATTCTTCTGGAGGCCTATTATTGTTTAGAATCTTTTTTCTTGCAATAACATTTGTCTGCTACCTCCCAGACATAAAAAATATCGAATAATCTGACTTAAGTAGAAGTAATTAGCTAACAGGGTCTCAGATTGGTCTCAGATTTTGTGATTTTGCCGCCATTATGGATTTCCGCCATTTCTAGCCGTTCCCCAACTTTTTCAGAGGGTCACCCCCACTCAAAATGTTCGTTATGATGTATAGAACACGAAAACAACGTCAAACTTAGTTACCCGAGAAGTGGCTACGGATTTTCAGTTTTGCACCCAACTAGAATAAGCTGATATATTAACAGCCACCTATTTTGCTACCAACTTTCAAGAAAGTTGTAGAAAAATATGGAAATGGATATGTATCGTTTGCTCCTCAAAAGGATCTGGAGCAATGTCAGTTACTTATTGAACAAACTACAAAGGTACAAACAAATTGCACGTTATACATACTTTTTTTAGCAGCCTGGTCCATTCAACACGTGGTTGGATTCCGCGAACTACATCGCCAACATTCGTGATAAATTACATAGAGCACAAATAGCCACGGCATTTTTTCTACGAAT
>JAAEPD010000664.1 GCA_024222455.1 Aureispira sp. | reverse complement strand
GGTTTTGAAGAATAGAATTATTATGAAAGACAAAAGAGGCTTGGGATATATAGCTTAGAAAGAAGACGGTAGAGATTTCTTATAATAAATGCATGGCAACAACTAGAAGACATCAAAGAAAATGGTCTAAAACTTGAAACAGGAAGAGAGGGAAGACGAAGATGTATAAAGTCTATAGAGATACCAACTACCTTAGATGGTAAATATAGAACCCTGAAACAAAACTCCACTGCGAGAAAGATGGAGAGATTGTTTAACGCATTGCCATATAAAATACAAAAAATAACGGATGTGAAATTGGACACATTCAAAAAACATCTTGATAAGTGGCTAAGAGGTATCTCCGATACTCCGAAAATAGATGACTATGGAGTAGCAGTTGGGGCTGAAACGAATAGCGTAACTAGACAAAATGAAAACAGGGAAGCATCCTTAGTAATTTATTCCGAGGGAGGGAAGCGCGAACGAAACGTGGTAAGAATATACACCCCTGCTTTATTGTTAGTACAAGCAGTAACCTTTCATTGGTATCTAAATTCTTTTGGGGCTT
>JAAEPD010000663.1 GCA_024222455.1 Aureispira sp. | reverse complement strand
TAGTTCATCCATGCTGTTTATGCTCCTTTATTGATTTCTCTTTTTGCTAGAGTTAATAAGATCATAAACAACAACCAAATACCTGCCACGCCTAAAGAAGTTTTGAGCACATTTTCCGTGTTCAGCTCCACTTTATTATTGGTGGTAATTAAAGGTTTATCACCTCCTAAGATCTTATTGATCGTTTCGTTTACACTAGGTTTGTCCGTTGTTGTATCGGCCATAATTAAGCAAGTATTTGTAGGTTAACACCTTTGTTTTTTAAAATGGTTTGTAGCTCTTTGAGCGTTTTACTAGAGGCATTGGCGGTTTGTGCCAACTCCTCAAAAAGATAATTGAGGGCATCAGTTGTTTTTTGTCCAAAAACACCATCTACTTCTAATCGCTCTGGTAGATTTTGATAGCCTAAAGTATTCAAGCTATCGAGTGTTTTGTTGACTTGATTTTGGATATATAAAACCGTTTGCTGACTTGCATCCTTAACCGCTACATCCTTATCAATACTAGGACTACTATAACTGTAGGTGCTTGCATTCGATTTAGGATCTGTATGAAGCAGCTCCTTATCCTCGTCTCTACGCTTTAACCATAACACCAAAGCGACAATGACTAGGATAAAAAAGATTCCACCAGTAGCAACCACTAAGACCTTATCTCCCTTTTTCATTTTTTTAGTTGCCATAAGTTAAGTTAGATTTAAAGTTTTGAGCTTTTTGATTAGCTTATCACTAGCCTCTTTGGAAGAGCTGTAATAAAAATTAGCATAATCAATTGCAGCCCCTAAAGAATAGCCTTTGTAAGTTCCTGCTTTGTCTTTGTAATTCAATTCCCAATCGTACCAAATGGCTCGAATATCATCATCCGAAAGCTTGGTAACATCGGTATAAGCTTCTAGCTTGCTATATTCTCCCCAACCTTTAGTTAGATCGTTGTAGATAGCCTCTGTATAAGGCTCAGGATTAAAGATATTCTCTTTACTAGCCTGTATTTTTTGAGCTGCTTCTTGCTTGGTTTTCTCCTTTTTTATCAATAGATAGATCAAGTAAAACACAAGCAGACTAAACAGCCCTAAAGGGATATATTTTTTCATCGTCCAATCCTTTTTAGCGTTCTAAAACAGAGGCAGTTTTAAGGCTGCCTCTATGGATATTGTTTGACTAAACTAATTCCAAAGGAATGAAGTCAGGCTCATAGTCTGGACAGTAGAAGTTGGTACCTAAAGAAGCTGCTGCTTCCAATTCAAAAGCTTGATCCTCCGTTAGGCCCTCAAAACGTTTAAGGCCACCACCGTTAATCTCTTCTAAGATCTGTTGTTTCCATTTCCACTCTGCATCTCCATCATCAGCTTTTTGGAACTTGATAACCTTTCGGGCAATTTCTGTTTCAAACTCTTCTAGTTTAAGCACAGGTTTTAACACCCCATCTTTACACTTACAAAGCCAATCTCTATACTTCCACTTACAGTCACAGTCTGCACTAGGTTTGTTTTCACCTTCCTTTAGAGCTGCTTGTTTTTCTTCCTCCTCTTTTTTCTTTTTCATCCAATACCATCCACCACCAAGAGTGACTAAGAC
>JAAEPD010000662.1 GCA_024222455.1 Aureispira sp. | reverse complement strand
TATTAGCCTTCTTATCCTTTTTGACATTATCCCCAAACTTAAGGGATGACTCATGTTTTTATTTAAGCCTCTTGCCCTTTCTGATAGTATTGGTACCAAGCCCATGCCGATTCCATAACTTCATCTATAGAATACTTAGGTGACCAACCCAGCAACCTATTTGCCTTTTCATAGTTGGCATAAATAGCTGCAATATCACCAGCACGGCGAGGGCCTACTGTATAGTTTAGAGACTCTCCAACAGCTTTATCAAAAGCCTTGATGAGTTCAAACACAGAGACTCCTTGACCTATACCAACATTAAATATATCTGAGCTAGGTGCATTGGCATTATTTTGAAGATATTGGAATGATTTGGTGTGTGCATTAGCTAAATCCATTATGTGGATATAGTCTCTAATACAACTCCCATCACGAGTGTCATAATCCTTACCATGAACTGTAAATGGATTACGTAAACCCAAATGAGCTTCTATCATAACAGGGATAACGTTTGTTATGCCCTCTTCAAGTATTTCTCCTATTTTTCCACTAGGATGAGCTCCTCCAGGATTGAAATATCGCAATAATATTGTTTTATGTTCAGGATATGCTTTCGAGAAATTAGAGATAATTTGCTCACCCATTTGTTTGGTATTCGCATATGGACTTTCGGCTATACCAAACGGAGTTTCTTCCGTTACAGGTAATTTTTGCACATTACCATATACAGAACAGGAAGATGAAAATACAAAATAGGGTACCTTGTATTGTTGAATACAATCTAAAATATTAATAAGACTATTGAGATTATTTCTATAATAGAGCAAAGGACTTCCTACCGATTCAGGAATACTCTTGTAGGCTGCAAAATGAATGACACCTAATATGTCAGGATGAGTTTCAAATATATTTTGAGTGGCTTCAAGATCGCAAAGATCAATAGGATAGTGTGGCACATTGGTACCTGTAATTTCTTGAACACGATTGAGCATAGAAACAGAAGAACGGACATTATTATCTACAGAAATAACATCAAATCCATGCTCAATTAAATCAATAATGGTGTGACTACCTATATAGCCACACCCTCCAGTTACTAATATCTTATTCATTTAGAAATTTTAGCTCGTTTTGGATGTAGAAATATCAACACCTAAAAGTAAATCTTTTTTTATGGATTGTAGAATTACAATCTAATGATTTAACGAACTAGTATATCTTTAACAAAGTCTTATTTCAAAAGTTCTATAGAAAAGTTATTGGGACAACCATATTTTTGTGATTTACAACTAGATAAAGTACCTATAAATACTACAACTGCCAATAAGGCTAAAACTTTTTTATAATTTTTCATTGTCTCGTTTTTTAAGGGCTAACAAAAACAGAATATATTTGTGATCGAATATAGCATTAGTCTGCAAAGTTTTTCTAAAAAATAGAAAAAAATGCTGCCGTTTTAGCTTGATGAAGCTAAATAAGCACAGACTATTAATGGAAATAAAGTCAAGCGAATTATTTAAGTAATTCTATAGAAAACTTAGGACAGTTGCAGGTAGACTTACAACTAGATAGACTGGCTACAGCTGTAATTACTACAAGAACAACTAACAATTTTTTTATTGATTTCATGATAGATCGTATTTGTATTGAATAAAGTATATAAATATAAAAATAGTAATATTCCATTGAAAAAACAAAAGCATATATTGGTAGCACCTCTCAATTGGGGACTAGGACATGCGAGCCGTTGTATTCCTATCATACAACAGTTATTGAACCAAGATGTTTTTCCAATTATTGCTTCTGATGGAGATTCTCTAAAGTTATTACAAGAAGAATTTCCACAATTAATAAGTGTAGAATTGCCTTCCTACCATATCCGATATCCTAGCCAAAACATGGTTTGGAATATGGCACAACAACTACCTACAATACTAAAAGCTATACAATTAGAACGAAAGGCACTAAAAGATATTATAAAAAAACACAAGATCGATGCCATATTATCTGATAACCGTTATGGAATATATTCCAAAGACTGCCCATCTATTCTTATTACACACCAACTGAACATACTCATTCCCAACAAATTTGCAGATTGGTGGGCAAAATGGATGAATAAGCGAATCTTGAAGCGTTTTGATGCCTGTTGGGTGCCTGATTTTGAAACTGAACCTAATTTGAGTAGTATTTTATCTCATGGTCATAATTTCAAGAATATCCAATATATAGGGCCACTCTCTCGCATGACACCATTAGTGCTAGACAAAAAATATGATATGGTTGCAGTACTGTCAGGGCCTGAACCACAGCGAAGCTTCTTTGAACAAAAAATAGTAGAGCAAGCAGCTTTATTAAATAAAAAAACATTGATAGTAAGAGGCAGTTCAGCTAGCAATTTACCAGAATATACTAAGTCTGACATAGAATTTATACCATATCTAACAAGTCAGGAACTCAACAAAAAAATTATGCAAAGTGAAATTTTGATAGCTCGATCTGGATATAGTACTATTATGGATGTTGTCAAAATGCGCTGCCCCAAAGTTATATTTGTACCTACTCCAGGACAAACAGAACAAGAGTATTTGGCACAACAGTTTTCTGAAAACAGGTGGTTTGTTACACAAAAACAGGATAACTTTAACCTTAAAAATGCATTAGAAAGTATCGAAAAAACTACTGGTTATCCTCACGAATTAGAAAATACTCAAAACCTTTTAGCAGGAGCGATACAAGACCTTCTTATTACATGTAAATAGCTATATACAGGCGTTAAATTATTACAGGTTTTTTTAAACAGTTTAGAGTCTTATTCTAGATAGTTTATACTTGTAAACAAACTAGAAGCTTTCCTAACTCAGAAGTTATCCAATGATTAATTAGCTTTTTGAGAGGACATTCTTAAAAATAATAGACTATTCATGGTGATAAAACCCGAAAAAATGCTTAATTAGTTTACCTAACACGAACGAATTAAGCAATGGATTTTCTTTTAGTCATCTTATCTATATTACCCGGATTGGTTATAGCGTTTTACATGATTTGGCGAGATCGCCATGATAGTGAACCTATAATCTACTTATTATTATGCTTCCTTTTTGGGATGTTAAGTACCTACCCTGCAATCAAAATGGAATTGTTTGGGGTGAGAGACTTAGGTATACTCAAAGATGGCAACCTATTTATGACATTTACCTTTGCTTTTGCAGTTATTGCTTTTAGTGAGGAATACGTTAAGTTCATCTTTTTGCGTTATTTTATATACCCTCGCAAGGATTTTGATGAACCAATGGATGGTATTGTTTATGCCGTAATGATAGGAATGGGGTTTGCTACCCTCGAAAATATATTATATGTAGTTATGCGCCAAGACACCCTAGAAGCTTCTATTAGAGTCGGTTTTTTGAGAATGTTTACAGCTGTACCTGCACATGCTACATTTGCAGTGTTTATGGGGTATTTTATAGGCTTAGCTAAGTTCAAACCAGAAGGGAGTACACGCTATCTAATTATAGGTTTAGCTAGTGCAATAATCGCACATGGAGTTTATGATTTTTTATTGTTCTCCGGAATGGCCAAATTGGCAATGCTATTAGGTTTTGTAGGAACTGGTTTTAGTGTATCTTTAATCTTGATTGGACGCCATCTCAAAAAAAATGCTCAACTTGCAGAAGGACAGAATTCGTCCTCAAAAATATAAATGATTATGGGGATATTAATTTTGTTAGGAATGGCAGTACTTCCTGCTCTTTTGATTGCATATTATGTGTATTGGAGAGACCAGCATGAGCCAGAACCACATGAATTGTTAGTTTACTGCTTTTTGTTTGGAGTAGTAAGTACTGTTCCTGCTATTATATTAGAGACTATAGGAGGAAATTTAGGATTTGGTATTTCCTACAATATGTTCATGACTTTTATCTATGCTTTTGGAGTTGTAGCATTTAGCGAAGAACTTGTCAAATATGTATTCCTGTTCGCCTATATTTATCCTAAAGATGAATTTTGCGAACCAATGGATGGGATTGTTTATGCCGTGATGATCAGTATGGGTTTTGCTGCCTTAGAAAATATATTGTACGTAATGGGAGGAGGGGTAGAATTGGCTATCCTTAGAGCTTTCACAGCAGTACCGGCACATGCTGCTTTTGCTGTATTTATGGGCTATTATGTAGGTTTAGCTAAGTTCGATAAAAAGAGAGAAAAACTACTCTTAGCCACAGGTCTATTGAGTGCTACAGCCATACATGGAGCTTATGATTTTTTTATATTTCAGCAGAATATAGAAGCTTTAGCATTATTGACATTTGTAGTGTTGATAGGTAGTATAGTCATGTCGTTCAAACTAATAAAACAACATCAAGAAAATTCTCCTCACAACCCAAAAAATGCAGTTGCCACTAATGATTCTGACAATGATCTTGACCTGTTTGAGCACCTAAACGATTTTGACCCCAAATAGGATTAGTGATGCATGGTAGCTACAGCTCCTACACAAAATGAAAACCCTATACCTGCTAACAAAAAGGCACTTAGTAATAGGCCTTTTGCCCAGTCATTTTGCTTGACAATGAATAAAATCATAGAAATAACAAATGCAATACCAGCATGGTACATTGCCATAACTGCGCCTATGACAACACCACCACCTGCATGATCTTGAGTTCCCATAGCAGCTACCGTGTACAAAATCATAAGGACTAAGTTAGCCCCTACTATCTTTCCTATTAAGGACATACCGTTATTGTTTTTCATTGTTTTATTTTTTAATGTAAAATAACTGGATTAGCTGCACAGTAAGAAAAACCAATGACTGCGATAACTAAAAATATAAAAATTAACACGGCAATCATACCAACACAAGATATTCCTTCTTTCTTAGGCGCAACTTTTTTCTTTTTTTCTGACATAATAAATATAACTGAAATACTACCAGCTGAAGTCTGGTAGGTTACAAATTAGGACTATAAGTCCCCTGACTATTCTAAAGAAATATTATTCGAGTTATCACTTTGCTTAGAATCGTTGTGATTCTCTATATATGCTTAAATTACTTCATCAGTAACATTTCCACTTGTTGAACTAAAATATCCTCGACCCCAAAAATGTCGCCCCCAATAAGGCTTTTGTAAATGAGGAAACTCTTGTTGTATTATCCGTGAACTTTTTCC
>JAAEPD010000661.1 GCA_024222455.1 Aureispira sp. | reverse complement strand
TTAATATAGCCTCTTCTATCCAACGTCGAAACAAGAGAATTTTGGATATAATAGTTGCCCTAGGAACTTTAGTTTTATTGCCTTTTTTGATATTGGTTATGCATCAAAAATTTGGTCTTTTGAGCAATATTATCAAAGTCCTTTTAGGTTATAAAACTTGGGTAGGTTACCATCCTCGAACGATAAGCGATGATAGCCTCCCAACACTAAAACCGAGCGTTTTGAGTCCAGTAGATGGCCTAAACTTTATGCCTACAGGAGACTTGACGATCAAACGCTTAAACTTATTTTATGCTAAAGATTATGGCACCAATAGCGATATTGATATTTTATGGAAAAGCATTCGCCATTTAGGACGCCAACAGATTTCTATTAACACTAAAAATACAACACAAGCCGTTTCTACACAATATGAACAGCGAGGATAAATCTATACAACAATTCCAAGATTTTTTGGAACATCATCCAAGCTACCCTCTTTCAGTTCTAGAATTTCTAAAATCAGAACTAAAATTGGGGAAGAAATATGTTGTGGCAGAAGTAACTAAAGGTCTTGGCAAAATGGGGCAACTTTTGCTCAAACATGTTCATTTGGTCTGCACCCTACACTCCGAAACACCTAGCTATCAGTTCATAAAAGCACAGTATAGTCAATTTCCCAATTTTTTGGCTATGCACAATACACCTGAGAATACGCATTTAGATGAAGATGCTGTCGATTGTATTCTAATAGATCAAAGCCTTCTACAGTTCAATACCTTGCGTGTAGCTAAAGAATTTGAGCGTATCTTGCGACTCAATAGCTATGTGGTTGTTTTGTACAACAACTTAGTTGTGCAAGAAGCTAGTTTTGCACAAGCCTATCTTCACTTTTTTAAGCAGTTTTCGAGCAATGGCCATGCTCCCTATACTAGGCCTATAGAACCCGTTATGCTAGATGAGTTATATAATGAGACTTATGAAGAACGAGTTTTTCACAATCAGCAACGCCTTACATGG
>JAAEPD010000660.1 GCA_024222455.1 Aureispira sp. | reverse complement strand
ATTGGTTTGACTGTTTTTAGATTTTTTCTACAAATCAAATTTACAAAACTTTACAAATCAATCTTTTATTCCTTGTTCTAATCCTTAGTTCACGTTATACTTACTTATGGTCTCCAGGTGGCTATACAACAGAAGATATTAGTAATGTACCTGCAGGATCATACACTGTAGATGTACAAGAAACTGGAACCAATTGTATTAGTCAATTAACTGTATTAGTAGGTGCTCAGTCTGTTACTGTCAATACTGTAGATGCAACTTGTGGGTTGAATAACGGTAGTATTAGTTTGACTCCTAATGGTTTTGTGAGCCCAACCTATGCTTGGAGTACGGGAGCGAATACCGCTACTATCAATAATTTAGCAGCAGGAACTTATGTAGCAACAATTTCTGATGGTTCTTGTTCTTTAGTAGAAACAATTCAACTTAATGGACTAGCTAGTCCAACGGTTAGTATAGATGCACCATCTACTTGTAATCCTTCGTATTTGACAGCAGCTATTACAGGAGATCTTTCTCTCTATTCATTTTTATGGAGTGATGGTTCTACTACTCAAGTATTATTAAATCCTACTTTTGGAGTATCTTATTCAGTTACAGCTACTTTATCAGGAGGGTGTTCTGCTAATGATACCTATTTAGTGCCTAATCCACCAGCTATCAACGCTAGTTATGTTGTACAAGATGCAACTTGTGGCAATAAAAACGGTCAAATAGATCTTACTGTTACAGGAGGTACTGCCCCTTTCAATTACGCATGGTCTGTAGGTAATGGAAATACAGAGGATTTATATCCAGTATATCCAGGTTCTTATTCTGTTCGTATAGAAGACAATGCTGGATGTGAATTGAACCTAAGTGGAATAATAGTAGGTGGACAGAATAATATTATCTTATCAAGAAGTGTAACAAAAGTAAACTGTGCTGGGGCAGGAGGAGCTATCGACTTAACGGTTGCAGGAGCAACTAATCCTACTTTCCAGTGGAGTAATGGTTCTACTACTGAAGATATTAGTGGCTTGACACAAGGTACTTATTCTGTCGTGGTTACAGATGCAGGAGGTACAGGCTGTTCACGTACATTATATGTATATGTTGGAAAAGACAATAACTGTAGTTCTACAATCTGTGGTCGTGTATATGATATTTCACAAACAGCTAATTGTAGCCCAGCAGGTGCTATACGTGTAGCTTATCAAATGATTCGTTTGCAGCCTAGTGGTCAAATCACATTTACAAACGCTTCTGGATATTATCGATTTACAGTTGCAGCAGCTGGTAATTACTCTGTAGAGTTAGTCAACAATGATCCTAACACAACTGTAGTCTGTCCTAATCCAAATACTATTGCAGTTAATAGCGTTATTTTAGGCAACTCTTATTGCAGCAATGATTTCTTTATTAGCAATCCTCCTACACAAGATTTGAGTGTGAACTTGTATCATACTACCAATGCTACTCCTGGTTTCCCTTATCGTACATACATTCGTTATTGCAATGATGGTAATATAGATATGAACGGAACTCTAGAGTATGATTATAATGGAGCTTTAGGCTTTAATAGTATTTCAGGTTGGAACTCTACATTGACTTTACATGATATTCCAAATCATAAATTCTATTGGAGTTTTTCTAATCTAGCTGCTGGCTCTTGTCGTAGAGTAGCTGTAGATTTTGCAGTGCCAACAACAATGGCTTTAGGAACACCACTGATTGGAGATGCAACTGTTTTACCATTGACTGGAGATGCGACTCCTGCCAATAATAATGACACGGATAACACCTACGTAGTAGGTTCATGGGACCCTAATGAAAAACGTACTTCTACATTCCGTACAGGTGATGAACTTTCGGGAGGTACTATTTACCAAACTGATGAAGTATTGGATTATACTATTCATTTCCAAAATACAGGTACTGCCCCAGCTTATACTGTTGTAGTAAGAGATACGCTAGATGCTAACTTGCTTCCTTCTACTATTCAAGAAATTATTACTTCTCATGACTGTGAGGTAACAATGGAAGGAACCAATGTATTGGTCTTTACTTTTGACAACATCAACTTGCCAGATTCTGGAACACAGTTTATGGAGAGTAATGGTCATATCAAATTCAAAATTAACCGTCAAGCAGGACTTTCTGTAGGTACACAGATAGAAAACAAGGCTGCAATCTACTTTGATTTTAATGCGCCTATAATTACCAATACTGTAGTTAGTATAATAGATGCCAATACAGCTGTAGAAGAGGTTGATGCTACGAAATTGAATGTAGCTGTCATGCCTAATCCATTTCATGAGCAATTTAAATTGCAGTATACTTTAGATAAGGATACAGAAGTGAATATCACCTTGTACAATGCTTTGGGAGAACAGGTGAAAGTATATGATGTAAATACAGCAAAAGCAGTGGGTGTACATTTACACCAACTGTCTACAGAGGCATTGCCTAGTGGAATGTATTTCTTGCAAATTGCTACCGAAGCACAGCACAAAACGGTTCGTATTATTAAACAATAAATCAGGGCTGATTTTTAGCGTTGGTGGGTTGCTTCGGTAGCCCACCGATTTTAGAATTAGCTTATAGAAAGGTTCTTTAGATAAGAATCTATACAGATGAAACATAGGTGTTTTGAGGTAACTCAATGATGGGCTAGTCCAAAAGGGACTGGCCCTTTTTTTTATTCATCAACCTAAACTCGCCATTCATCAACCCAAACTCGCCATTCATAAATTATTTAAGATTTTCTTCCCCCAAAAGCTTATCTTATAAAGCATAACTCCAAAAAATAAGAAAAATAGAAAACATTAATCTGACAAACATCAAGAAGCATGAGGAAATTAATTTTTAGACTACTGGGGTTAACGCTAATGACAATTAGTCAATATGGACTTTGGGCGCAATGTACAATTACTTTACAGCCTGGATCAGAAGGGAAAGATGCAGCCTTATTTCATATGGATTGTGCTTCTAGCTCATTCTCTTCAGGATATTGTGATACTTTCAACTCAGGAAACAGTACAAGAATCCACAATGTAGTTTGGACTTGGGGGGGAGAGTTTGGGACTCAAAGCAATTTATTAGAATTTGATTTAACTTCTGTTATCCCTAGAGGGTGCACAGTTTCTAATGCTATACTTCATTTGTATTCAGAAGGCGATCCAGGGCAATACCATTGTGGTACCAACAGTACTATTCATGGCTGTCGATCCAATGATTTTACACTTTATCGGGTAACACAACCTTGGGATGAGATGACTGTTACTTGGGCTAATCAACCTAGTTATGCCAATAACATAGCTGGTCGAGACTTTGTGTCTGCACCAAATCAAGATGATCCTTATGTAGCTTATTCTATTGACATAAAACAAATGGTTAATTATTGGGCAAATAATCCTAGTCAAAACCATGGTGTATTAATAAAAATGAATGATGAAACGCAAATATATAGAAGTGCTAAGTTCGCCTCGAGCGATTATTCAGATGCTAATCTTAGACCTAAGTTAGTCCTGGCATTTGCAGGTTGTAATAGTGCTTGTCAGAATACCAAGATTTATCCTAATCCATTTACTATAAATACTACAATAGAAGTAGATGGATATGCAGAAAATGACCCTGTTTTATTTGAACTGTATAATTTATTAGGCGAAAAAGTCAGAACTATGCAAAGCCGTCAAAGTACTTTTCAAGTAGAGAAAGGACAACTATCTACTGGGATTTATATTTATAGAGTGCAGGCCAATAATGAGCTATTGGGAACAGGTAAATTGATTATAGAGTAGGAATACTAGCATTATATGTAATGATATATTAGGGACTAGTTCCATAAGGAGCTAGTCCTTTTTTTAGTCTTTTACTACGGCTTCTCGAACCTTTGTATATAGCGCTAAATTTTCTTCAACCAACTCTACTTCTGTCTCCTCCATTTTTTGCAAAATCTCGATCAGACAGTTCATGCGAGCCTCTGTTTTATAAAACTTATTGATGATAATCATGTTTTGATGATTAACTATACAATAACCCGATTGGAAATGTCCTTTTTCGTAACGAATCTTATAATTAAGTTCTTTAAAGAGGGTTTCTAACTTTTTTAAATTAGTGGTTGTATATTTGAGCATTTAAGATAGAATGTTTAAAAAGGAATAACGACTTAACCTCTTTAGCGGTTTTAGCGTTTTAATAGATACGGATTACGAAAGTAAATAAAAAACAAATTGAATGCAATTTAGAAATTTAATTTTTTTAGCGATTATATATTTGGGTTTGAGTATTAATACCTCTGCTCAGAGTAGCGAAAATAATAGAGAACGTCGATTTAATGCGGCTATAGTAGCTGGTCTAAATTTTTCGCAGATAGATGGCGATGCTATAGCTGGTTACCATAAGGTCGGTATGAGCGTAGGTGGGCGAGCTGGTATTAAGTTAGCAGAAAGATGGGAACTCTCTATGGAACTTTTGTATAGTCAACGAGGAAGCCAAAGTCCTTTGGTGAAAGGACAACCTAGAGGATTAAAATACCATTTAGATTATTTTGATATTCCTGTGGAAATCAATTTTAAGGATTGGAAGGCTGTAGATGGTAAAGATAGACCATTTATGCGTGCAATGATAGGTGCAGGATTTACTTATAGCCGATTGTTTAGATCTAAAAAAGAAGTTGGTGGCCTAGAAGACCCCGCTGGTGTAGATGATCTGAAAAGAGATGATGTCATGTTTCAGTTTACAGTAAGTTTTTATGCTTTTCGCTATCTAGGATTTAGCTTGCGTTGGGGACGCTCACTGTTTTCTATGCACAAAACGGATGCATTTATCAACCATACCCTCAATTTTAGAGCATTTTATCAGTTTTAGGATTGAACAAAATGGAGCGTTAGAGGTTTTATATTAAACTTTCAGTAAAAAATGAAAGTTTTTGTACTTTTGTCTAATAATCCAAATTATTCTCGAATAGTTATCAACTAGAATGAAGTTATGAATGTAGACAGCTTATTGCAGCGAGCACTAAACCTAGAATACTTATCAGTAGAAGAAGGCGTTTTTTTATTTGAAAATGCAACTACCGCTGAGTTAATGTATGTAGGGAATAAGATCAAGCAACACCATGTTCCTCACAATAAGGTGACTTGGATTATAGATAGAAACAGCAATACTACTAATGTTTGTATTGCCAATTGTAAGTTTTGTAACTTCTTCAGACGTCCTGGACATGAGGAGTCTTACACGACCTCTATAGAGACCTACAAACAAAAAATAGATGAACTCTATAAATATGGTGGACGCCAACTCTTATTGCAAGGTGGCCATCATCCTGATTTAGGGTTGAGTTTTTATGTAGACTTATTTAAGCAACTGAAAGAGTTGTATCCTGATCTGAAATTGCATGCTTTGGGGCCACCAGAGATTGCACATATTTGCAAACTAGAAGAAATGTCTCATATCGATGTTTTAGCAGCATTAAAAGAGGCAGGATTAGATTCTTTGCCTGGTGCAGGAGCTGAAATCTTGGCAGATAGAGTGCGTCGTCGTATTTCTAGAGGCAAGTGTACAGGGCAAGAGTGGTTGGATGTCATGCATGCTGCTCATAAACTGGGCTTGACAACAAGTGCAACAATGATGTTTGGACATATAGAAACCAATGAAGAGCGTATGAGTCATTTGGTGCGTATGAGAGAGGTGCAAGATATGAAACCTGAAGGAGCTAAAGGCTTTTTGGCTTTTATCCCTTGGCCTTTTATGGATCAAGATACCATTTTGAGCAAACTCAAGCTCAAACGTAGAGGCTATACAGGTGATGAGTATGTTCGCATGATTGCTATGAGCCGAATTATGATGCCTAATGTGGTTAATATTCAAGCTTCTTGGTTAACTGTTGGTAAACAGATTGCTCAAACTTGTTTGCATGCTGGGGCTAATGATTTTGGTTCTATTATGATAGAAGAAAATGTAGTGTCTGCTGCTGGAGCAGCTTTCCGATTTACGGCAGAAGGTATACAAGAGTCTATCCGTCAAGCTGGATTTATCCCTCAGTTTCGCAATCAGCAATATGACCATATAGAGCTGCCTGAAAATATTGTACAACAAAAATTAGATAAGGCTACTATGATTGTAGATTAATCTAAAAGTAAAGAAATATATAAATCCCTCTAGCTGCTTATCTGAAAGCGTTAGGGGGATTTATTTTATACTATTAATAGCAAACTATTAACTTGAAATAGCATGAAAGCAGTCTATCTATTTGGTATTATTTGCAGTTTGATCATCAGTTCTTGTAGTCAAATTCGAGAACAAAAAGAGAATAATAATGCCACAGAGGAACATAAATATACCAACCAATTAGTTCAAGAAAGTAGTCCTTATTTATTGCAGCATGCTCACAATCCAGTCAATTGGTATCCTTGGGGCAAAGAGGCATTAGCCAAAGCTAAAAAGGAGAATAAACTGATATTGGTAAGTATTGGTTATGCTGCTTGTCATTGGTGTCATGTGATGGAGCATGAGAGTTTTGAAGATGAAGAAGTGGCTAAGTATATGAATGAACATTTTGTGTGTATAAAAGTAGATAGAGAAGAGCGTCCAGATGTAGATCAGATCTATATGAATGCGGTACAACTGCTTACTGGTAGTGGTGGTTGGCCACTCAACTGTATTGCTTTGCCTGATGGGCGCCCAATTTATGGAGGTACTTACTACCCGAAGGATAAATGGATGGATTTACTCCAAAAACTATTGGCTTTTGTGAAAGATAAACCTGAAGAAGCAGAGCAGCAAGCAAAAGCACTGCAAGAGGGGATTGTAGCTAGTGATCAGATTGTTGAAAATACAGAGGAAGCTGCTTTTTCTATAGATGATTTAAATGCTGTTTTTTCGAATTGGAAAGGCAATATAGATTATGTAAATGGAGGGCACAATAGAGCTCCTAAATTTCCTCTTCCAGTAGGTTATCAGTTCTTACTGCACTATCATTATCTCAGCAAAAATAAGGATGCCCTAAAAGCAGTAACTACCACCTTAGATAAAATGGCTGATGGAGGTATTTATGACCAGATTGGAGGTGGTTTTGCACGTTATTCTACTGATAATACATGGAAGGTGCCTCATTTTGAGAAAATGCTTTATGATAATGCTCAATTAGTGAGTTTGTATTCTACAGCTTATCAACAAACAAAAAATCCCAAATATAAGCAGGTGGTAAAGGAAACTTTGGAGTTTATAGATCGAGAATTGACTTCTAAAGAAGGTGGTTTTTATTCTTCCCTCGATGCAGATAGTGAAGGAGAAGAAGGGAAATTCTATGTTTGGACCAAAACAGAATTGGAAGAGGTTTTGGGCGAAAAAGCGACTCCAATCATTGATTATTACAACATAAAAGAAAAAGGAAATTGGGAGCAAGGGCATAATATTCTATTCCATTCGGACAATGGCAAAAAAATAGCAGAGAAACATAAACTAAGCATAGCAGAATTGGAACAACAAGTTTTAGATGCTAAACCTAAATTGCTAAAAGCAAGGGTTAAACGAATTCGACCAGGTTTGGATGATAAGGTGCTTACTTCTTGGAATGCACTTATGCTCAAGGCTTATGTGGATGCTTATAGAGTATTTGATGATAAAAAATACTTGGATAAGGCGCTCCAAAATGCAATGTTCCTAAAGACTAAAATGAAGCTTGCGGATAATAGATTAAATCGAAATTATAAAAATGGGAAGGCTTCTATTAATGCTTTTTTGGATGATTATGCTTTCACCATTGCAGCATTTATTTCTGTTTATCAAGCTACTTTTGATGAGCAATGGTTGAATATTGCTAAGGATTTGATGACCTATACTTTAGAGCATTTTTATGATGAAAGTAGTGGAATGTTCTATTATACTTCGGATATAGATGAGGCACTCATCGCTCGGAAAATGGAACTGTCGGATAATGTAATTCCTGCTTCTAACTCCGAAATGGCCAAAAACTTATATGTGCTTGGGCAGTATTTTTATAATAACGATTATATCCAGAAGTCTAAGAAAATGCTCAATAATGTAAAAGCTAATACTTTGGAAGGGGCTGTTTATTATGCCAATTGGGATATCCTAATGGCTTGGTTTAGCAACCAAACTTATGAGGTGGCTATAGTCGGAAAAGACTTTGAAAGTAAACGAAAGGAGTTTGACCAGCATTATTTGCCTAATGTTCTTTTGTATGGTGGCAAAACGGAAGGTTCACTATCGGCATTAGAATATAAGTTGATTTCGAATCAAACAACTATATATGTTTGCCAAAATCAGGCTTGTAAAGCACCTACTACTGAGGTGAATGTTGCATTGAAAGAGGTTATGAAATAACAAAAACAATTGTTTTGTTATTTCATAATTCTATGGTTGAGTTAGCTAAAGCTTTTCTAAGTCTTCTAATAAGTCAAACTCTTCGTCATCGTCATCCTCGTCTATGAGTTTGATTTTTTTAGTTGTACGTTCTCTTACAGGGCCATTTCTACTTACTCGTTCATGGATAGGGCCTTGAGGGCCATTTTTTCCAGAAAAAACGCCTGTAATACTTGCAATAACACCAACAACTGCAAGTGTATAGAATAGCATAACCGTTATAATTCCCTCTCCAAATTGATAAGCTTTAGATTCAGGCCATTCCTGAAGAAGTATAATTGTCCAAGCTAAAAGGATAACAGCATTCATAACCAAAAAAACAATAGAAAAAGCAAAGAGTGCTCCTCCTTTAGTAGGTGAATTTTTGTAAGCTAGAGCTAAGCCTGTCCCTATAGCTATAGGGATTAGACCTGCCAAAGAAAACATGGTAAATAAGAAACCTTCAAATTCAGCTTCTTCTTCAGCACTACACCCTGTAAAGGTCATTAGCCAAAGTAATAGTAAAAATACTGGTATTCTGGATGGGAGAGTCGTTTTCATATCTAGTTATAAATAAAAAAAGGATTAGACCAAAAGCGATCTAATCCCTAATATAATAGATTATTTTATATTCTAATATTCTAACAACTTGATTAGTTGTTCTTTTAGGCGCTCTACTGGTAGAAACTGAGCTTCTAGATTTTTAGCAAATGGAAATGGAGTGTCTAATGACGCTACACGCATAATAGGCGCATCCAAATGTTCAAAACAATGCTCTGCTAAATAAGCTGCCAAATCACCAGCAATACTACCTGTAATCGTATCTTCGTTCAGTACTAAAGCTCTATTCGTTTTCTGAATAGATTGCTCAATAGTATCATAATCGATAGGAGCTAATGACCTTAAGTCGATAACCTCTACATCTACTCCCAGTTCTTCAACCAATTTAGTTGCCCAATGAACTGCATTGCCATAAGTGATAATAGTTGCTTCATTACCTTCTTTAGCAATACGAGCTTTACCGATTTCTACTGTATAATAATCTTCTGGAATTTCTTCCGAAAGACTACGGTACAATGCTTTATGCTCAAAAAACATAACAGGATTAGGATCTTCAAAAGCGGCTAATAAAAGCCCTTTGGCATCATAAGGAGTAGAAGGATAAACGATTTTTAGTCCTGGAGTATGATAGAACCATGCCTCATTGCTCTGAGAGTGAAAAGGTCCTGCTCCAACACCACCACCTGTAGGCATGCGGATAACCATATCTACATTTTGCCCCCAACGATAATGAAGTTTAGCTACATTGTTTACGATTTGGTTGAAGCCACAAGTTGCAAAATCAGCAAATTGCATTTCCATCATAGCTTTGTAGCCTTTTAGGCTCAAGCCTAGCCCCATACCAACTATTGCGCTTTCGCACAAAGGAGTATTGCGCACACGTTCTTTTCCAAACTCTTTGACAAAACCATCTGTGATTTTGAAAACACCACCATATTCAGCAATATCTTGTCCCATCAAGACTAGATTATCATGCTTTTGCATAGCTTGACGCAATCCATCAGAGATGGCATCAACCAATCGGCGGTCACTTGTATTGTTAGTTTTTGGTGCAGTTGTAGTAGATTCGTGTGGCGTAAAAATATCACCCAATTCTGTTTCTAATACTGCTGGAACATCTGGTTCTGCATAAGCTACAGCCAAACCATCTTCTATTTCTTTCTTAAATTCTTTGCGAATAGTTTTAACATCCTCTTCTGTCAGGATACCTTCTTCTATCAAGTAGGCTTCGTAGTTATTGAGCGGATCTTTTTTGCCCCAATGCTCCATCAATTCTTTAGGAACGTATTTGGTGCCTGAAGCTTCTTCGTGTCCACGCATACGGAAGGTTTTGCACTCTACTAAGACTGGTCTTGGATCTTTGCGCATAGATTTGGCTAGCTTGCCAATAGTATCATATACTTCCAATATATTATTACCATCTATTTGCACACCCTCCATTCCATAACCAACAGCACGGTCTACCAAATCCTTACAAGCATACTGCTCATCGGTAGGAGTAGATAGTCCATAACCATTATTCTCTATCACAAAAATAACAGGTAATTTCCAAACTGCAGCTACATTTAGTGCTTCGTGGAAGTCACCTTGGCTAGTGCCACCTTCTCCTGTGAAAACTAAGGCTACTTTAGCTTCCCCACCAATTTTATTGGCTAGTCCAACACCTCCTGCAAACGAGAGTTGAGGGCCAAGGTGAGAGATCATACCCACAATATTGAACTCAGGAGCTCCAAAGTGAAAAGAACGATCACGTCCTTTTGTAAAACCTGGTGCTTTTCCTTGCCATTGGCAAAATAAGCGTTCTAGTGGCACCTGGCGAGTGGTAAATACCCCTAAATTACGATGCATCGTGAAAATGTATTCATCATTTTCTAAGGCACTTGTAGCTCCTACCGCAATAGCCTCTTGGCCAATGCCTGCAAACCACTTGCTGATACGCCCTTGACGCAATAAAACCAACATTTTTTCTTCCACCATACGTGGTTTCAAGATCGCACGATAAAGCTCTAATAGTTTCTTTTTGCTTAGTCGCTTTTTGTTGAAGGTCATCATAGTTATAGTAATGTACTAATGAGTTAATATACTAATGATTTAAATTTATGGAGCAAAGGTAAATATTCATTGGAGAATATGTATATATAATTGGTGTAATTCTAAGGATTTAATAACTACCTTTGTGTGATTCTAAATTGTCAATGTTGAATGTTTTAAAGTTGAATGTTTAATGAGTTTTAGGTAGGAAGCATTTTTTATAGAATTGAGAGAGACTCAAAACCTTTCTGAGCTAGAAAAAGATGAAAGAACAATCTATTCTTTTATTTAACATTCAAACATTTAGAATTCAACATTGTGTTTACACAAAGTGATTCTAAGGTAAAGGTGTCTTTGCCAATGTTGCAATATTATAATAAAAAAAATACGGATGGAAACTTATGTAGCGATAGCTCCTGGAGGACTAGAAGAAGTACTCGAACAAGAATTGATTGACTTAGGTGCTCAAAATGTAAAAATTTTGCATAGGGCTGTTGAGTTTGAAGGTGATGAAAAACTACTGTATAAGGCCAATATGGGCTTACGAACTGCTATTCGTATATTGATTCCTATTGCCAAAGAACGTGTACGCAATCAAAATGAGTTGTATAGTGTAGTTAAAAGTATAAATTGGGTTCGTTGGTTTGAGCCAACTAAGACCCTTGCAATGTTTAGTACAGTCTCTAATGCACCTGAATTTAATAATGATTTTTTTGTGTCACTTAAAACTAAGGATGCTATTGTTGATCAGTTTAGAGAGCTAAAAGGTGTGCGACCTACTATTGATAAGGATAATCCTGATGTACGTATTTATATCCATTTGGCAGGTGAAGACTGCTCTATTTATATAGACTCTTCTGGCGAATCCTTGCATAAACGTGGGTATAGAAAAGCTGGGCACTTGGCTCCATTGAGTGAAGTTTTGGCCGCTGGATTGATTTTGCTTTCGGGCTGGGATAAAAAGGAACCGTTTTTAGATCCTATGTGTGGTTCTGGTACGATAGTGATAGAAGCTGCTATGATGGCTGCTGGTATGTCTCCAAATCTAAAGCGTGAAAACTTCGGGATGTTCAATCTCAAAACATTCAATCAGAAAATATGGGATAGAGCTTGGTTGGAATTAAAAGTTTTGCAAAAAAAGGATATTGATACTGTTATAATGGGATCAGATAAATCGCCATCAGCTATTGCTGCTGCTCGTATCAATATAGAAGCTGCAGGGGTAGATGAGTTTGTTAGAGTATCTAAAAAAGCTTTTGAAGATCGTAATCCTCCTAAAGAGAAAGGAATTATTGTTTGTAATCCGCCTTATGGAGAACGTCTGAACCCTCAAACTGTTTATAGTTTATACAAGTCGATGGGGTCTCAGCTCAAGTATCATTATTCAGGATTCAATGCTTGGTTTTTGAGTTCTAACATAAGAGCCTTGAAACAGTTAGGGCTTCGACCTTCAGAGAAGCATATTATTTTTAATGGGCCACTAGAATGTCAGTATGCAAAATACGAAATGTATAGAGGGAGTAGAGAAGAAAAATAATTTGATATTAAATATAGAAAAAATAAAAAGAGGCATCTATCTAGATGCCTCTTTTGTATATATGCTTGATTATAAGTTATAGATATTTTTTGTCAAAAATCGTGCCGTTGTCGGTAATGTTTTGAATTGGTTGGCATTAATGTATATATCCCAATATTACCCCAATCAAATTAAAACAGTAATGAAACAGATAATAAGTTATATCACAGCTTTCTTTTTAGTAATAGGATCTACTACTTTAAACGCACAGTGTCCTGCAACTATTGCCTCGTTAGGGCAAGGAAATGGTCTTCAGATTTGCTGGCCTAGAAATGAAGCTCCTGCTACACTTACTCAAATTATTTATGATGGTGTAACTTATACAGGAAGTTTTGTGAATGGAGGACAAGGAGATTGTTGGAGAACGGACCAAGCTGCTACTATAGGTGTTAATGGTAATCACCAACTTGAATTTATAGTAGATGGAGATAGTTATGATTGTGACTATGAGGATGGATCGTTTAGTGAGCCAATGCCTGTAGAACTTGTGTATTTTAACGCAACTGCTGATGATAACGAGGTTTGGGTTCAATGGCAGACCTTATCAGAAGAAAACAATGATCACTTTGAGGTAGAGCGCAGTTTGGACGGAATCAACTTTGAAGTTGTAGAGCAAATAAAAGGTGCTGGAACAACCAATGAAGTACAGTTTTATGACTTAGTTGATGTCTTGGAGGTGCTTGAAAGTGATATGATGTATTATAGACTAAAACAAGTAGATACAGATGGCACCACTTCTTATTCAGAAATACAAGCTGTTAGGATTGAATACAAGAAAGCTTCAGGAGATGTGACTGTATTTCCTAATCCTGCTGTAGATCGATTGAATCTATCTTTTGATTTGGAAACTGCTAGTGAGGTGATTGCAACGGTTTATGATGTAACAGGAAAGGTAGTGAGTCAGCAACAATTTAGTGAGTTAGGAGTCGGAACAGTTAGAAAGAGTATAGATATAGAAAATATAGATCATGGATATTATATTCTAGAGATCAGAACAAATTCCACCACAAAAGCCGTGAAATTCGTTAAGTCCTAAACGAAAACCACGAAAGGCTGCCCTCTTAGAAGGCAGCCTTTTTTTATTTAGAATATCTTAGTATTTATCAATTGTTATCTGTTACGACCATACTGTTCGTGACTAGATACCCAGTCAGAAGAAGAAATAGCAGCAGCTAATGAAATCTCACCAGCTAAAACTAGTCCTGCTACAATTTCCGCAAATTTCTTAACTCGATCACGACCATAGCAATCCATCATTTCTAAGCACTCTTTTTGAGTGGCTAAACCAACACCACCACCATAAGTAGCTACAATCAGTGATGGAATAGTAATGGAGAAGTATAGATCACCTTCAGGTGTTAGTTCAGAATAAACAATACCTGCCGAAGATTCAGAAACATTGGCAACATCCTGTCCTGTAGCTATAAACATAGCTGTAATACCATTGGCAGAGTGCAATCCATTATTATTAGCACCAGAAAGTAAAGAACCTATTTGAGCTACCCCATAGTGACGGAACAGTTGTTCTGGCTCTACACGCATGTGCTGAACCAAGACATCTCTTTTGAAGGTAATTTCAGCTGTTACACGTTTACCACGAGTACGCATAATATTTACCATAGAGGCTTTTTTGTCCGTAGCAAAGTTAGACTCTAGATAGAAATGTTTGATCTGATGTTCTTTGTATGCTTCCAATATCCAACTACATGCAGCAAAAGTTGCACGTCCTACCATATTTTGTCCAGCAGCATCGCCAGTAGAGAAATTGAAACGAATAAATGCAAACTTATTGGATAAATAAGGATCTAAGTATTGCAAACGAGCTACACTAGAAGTTGCTTCTGCTTCTTCTGCTATTTTTTTGAAATTGGCCTTTGTCCAATCAATGAAATTACGAGCATGACGAGCATTTTCGAATACAAAAACAGGAGCGCGTTGCATTGCATCACGTTGTATTGTACAGATAGCACCACCACAAAGATTGATCACCTTTATACCACGATTGTAAGAAGCTACTAATGTACCTTCGGCAGTAGCTAAAGGAATCAAAAAATCTCCTTTTGCATATTCACCATTTATGCGCAATGGACCTGCTATACCAATAGGTACTTGAGCTACACCCACAAAATGTTCGCAGTTACCTGCTGTAATATGAGGATCAAAAGAATATTTAGTAACATGGTCTAATTTTGTACCTGTATAATCTTCTGTGAATTTTTGGCGTTCTTTGATCGCATCTTCTGAAAAATCATCCACTTTGTTTCTGGGAATAACTACTCTGTTTTGATCTTCTTCCGAAACACCATCTTCTACTTTTAGAACTAACTCACCAAAAGGATCTGCTGAAAAGGTAATTTCTAGTTCATGTTTATCATGATCTAAATGAGGTACTGCACAGTGTATTTCTACTACAGTTCCTAAAGGAAATTCGACAGGGTTGTCTGAATTAATTGTTTCAGGGGCTAGCATTGTTCCATCCTCTAACTTTAGTTTGATAGCACCTAACGGAATTGATTTGTTCTCAATTACTACGCTTTTGAGCCCTGTAAAGGTTGCATCACTTAAGCGGTTTTTTAGAAGAAATTTAATACCACCCTCAATATTTTCTAGACTATTGAATGTGTAGAGTTGTTTTAAAATTAAACTGGGAATAAGCATGTTTTTGTGGTTGGTTTTATGAGATTAACAAAAAATGTTATGTTGGGCATAAGATAGCCCTTAGACTTGAAGTAAGTTTTTGGTACTTTAATTTAAGAATACTTGAGGGAGTAACAAACAAACTTCCTGTTTTTTTGAAAACAGCAAAATTGTGCTCACAAAAAAAAGCTGCTCTTTTGAGCAGCCTTGCATATATATATGAGGATATTGTTTTTTAGTAAGACCAAAGATCATGTTCGAAGTGGAATACTTCATTTTTGATTTTATCAGCTTCTAAAAGCATATCAATTGGAGAAGTTTTGTAATCTTTGATTCTGCGATTAGCAGTGTTAGATTCCTTGACGATATGACTAGAAAACAGGCGCGCTTCAAAAATATCATCCCAACTCATACGCCCACTACCATTATTGGAGGTGAATGCCTCAGTTCTAGCTAGTGTTTTTCTCAATTCAGGATAATAAGCCCAAAACATTGGCCCAGAGTTTAGGAAGTTACCATTATCATCATAACGATCAATAATTGGAGCTACACCCAAAATACGAACCCCCATAGAAGATGTTTCTTCATCAAAATACCAAACTTCCTTTAGTCTATATCTTTTGACATCGCTAGGATCTAGTTCATTGTGGACTGTTTCCAATACATAATCGTCAAAACAACCAAAACTACATATAACTGTATCTATTGTAATTCCTAGTAGTTTAGCTTCTTCGTAAGGAATAGGAGAGCTGAAGTCATCACGAATAGGGTAGTAAGCTGTTATTTTTTTGTCTTTAATAGCATCTAACAAGATGTTGATAAAGTAAGCTTTTTCGTGAATAAAATGATGATTCATTTTCTCTCGTACTTCTATCTCTCTCCAAATTCGTTTTTCCCATAGGACATCTTTTTCATGAGTATTGTCGTATGCTAATACAGGCTTGTCTTGTAGTAATTCTCGTTGGTAGAAGTTGTCTAAAGGGGCTGCTTTAGTGTTGGTGCTTTGGCCATAGATTATAGAACTAGTTCCTAAAATAAGTAGATTGATGAGGAGTATGGTATAATAGTTAAAGGCTTTCATTTGCTTAGAGTTGAGGGGATATGAAAACTGCCACTCAAGGAGCAGCAGTTTGTATGAATTTTTAAGCTAATGGGTTTTTAGTAAGACCAAAGATCATGTTCGAAATGGAATACCTCATTTTTGATTTTATCAGCTTCTAGCAATACATCAATAGGAGAAGTTTTGTAGTCTTTGATTCTACGATCATAAACATTAGACTCCTTTACAATATAGCTAGAGAATAGGCGTGCTTCAAAAATATCTTCCCAACTCATACGAGCAGCATCATTATGTGGGTTAAATGCTTCGCTTCTAGCTAATGTTTCTCTCAACTCAGGATAATACGCCCAAAACATTGGTCCAGAGTTTAGGAAGTTACCATTATCATCATAACGATCAATAATTGGAGCTACACCCAAAATACGAACCCCCATAGAAGAAGTCTCTTCATCAAAATACCAAACTTCTTTGAGTCTATATTTTTTTACATCAGTAGGGTCCAGTTCATTGACTACTACTTGAATTTCTTCATCAAAAGTATCAGGATTGAATGTGATAATAGTATCAACAGAGGTTCCAATTGTCTGACGCTCTTCTTGAGTCATAGGTTGCGTAAATTGATCATCAAAAACATGGTAGAGGCTGATGTCATCTTTTTTTGCAGCATCTAAAATTATATTGATAAAGTAGGCCTTTTCGTTGGTGAAAATATGGTTCATTTTTTCACGAACATCTACTAAGCGCCAAATTCGTTTTTCCCAAAACACATCTTTTTCATGGATATGGTCATAGTCTAAAACTCGCTTTTCTTTATAGATATAACGATCATAGAAGTTGTCTCGGGGTGCAGGAATATCTGTATTGCCAGATTCTGTAATATTAGGATTGTCTTGGCTAAATCCTATGGTGGAAGTAAAAGCGATTAGACCAAACACAAGAGCAAATGGTCTTAAAAATTGAATACATGCTTTCATAATTTCTAAAATTTTGAGGTTTAATAAAATGTATAGGTTTTAGGTTGGAATCGTGTCTGTATTGTCAGAAAAACAATCTGTAAGAGCTGTTAACTCCTACAGATATTGGATTGAAAAACTATTTTATTTGAAAGGTTAATCCATTGACACGACGAGCTGCAATATCTCCAGGACAACGTGCTTTTACGTCAGTAAACGCATATTGATCACCTCTTTTGGCGGCTTGTACTGCACGTGAAATTGTACGAGTAAAATAAGCTCCCATTCCTTTTAGCTCAATAGCATCTTCTCTTTTGGGAATGTAGTGTAGCGTAAAAGATTGAATTGAGCACTTAGCTTCAAAATCAAAGTCTTTGAGTACAGCAGCTAGACTGTTGTAAATTTTAAACTCGGCAGCTTTCATAGCGTCTACTGCTGGTTTAGCTTCTTTTTTTTGTGCAAAACTTGTACTAACGATTAGGCATAGCAATGTTAGGCTAGCCAAGATTTTCTTGGTGGCATTCATAAGATTCTTTTTTTTATGATTACTGGAATATTATTATTTGCAACTGTAGATTATGTTGCTTTCTATGTGTTTCTGCTTATATAATGCGAGGAAAGAAAATAGATACAGTTTTATTGAAAAAAAAGTGAAATAATTTAAAAATTATTTGATTTGGAAGGATAGACTGCTAATATAACGTCCTGCTTTATCTCCAGGACATAAGGCTTTAGCATTGGTGAAAATGTATTGGTCACCAGTGTTTCCTTGTTGTATAGCATGAAGTACTTCTGTGGAAAAGTTACTTCCATTGTTGGTGTATTCTACAGCATCTTCCCTTTTAGGAATATGATATAAGTTGAAGGACTGGATATGGCATTTTGCATCAAAATCAAAATCTTTGAGTACAGCCAATAACCTTTTTTGCTGTTTGAATAAATTAGAATTTATCTCACCATCATTTCCAGTGTATCCTCCTAATTGTAGACTGGGCTGAGGGATTGATTTTTTATAAAAAAGAAAAGGAATTTTGTGTCCAGTACTTGGGTTGGCTACGACCAAATTTGTTTTGCCAGCCTGGTTAACTTTGACTATATATTTGCCACTTTCATTTATATTTATGCTGCCTTCCCCCTCTAGGTAGACTTGAGTATAGCTTTTAGGTTTTACGATTGTGATCGGATTATTGACACCAATATAGACTACATTCATTTTGTCAGCAGAAGCAGTTGCATTACCCATCCCAACCTCAAAATAGAAATCTCTAGAGACAACTGTATCTATTTCCTGAGTAAGTGGATTGATGATTTCATAGTCTACATGATAGCTGTGTTTACCCAATCGAGTTGGTCGAGTCGAATACATTGCTTTTCCATCTTGTATTAGCAATTCTTTACCCTTTACCAGTACTCTAGAGCCTTTTTTATGTTTGCTATAAGCACCTAAGGCTATATCAGATTCGTATGTATCTCCTAGTAGAATATAATTTTGGCTGCTTGCAGCAAAGACATCAAACTGTTCATAGCAAAAACAACAGCTTGTGCCTATTTGAGAGGCTAAAAAATTGATGAGATTAAACTCTGTAACTTTTGCATCATTCTGAAACTTTCGAAGCATGGGGTAGATAGCTGCTACAGGCATATGTCCAAAGTTATATTCAGCCCAAGAACGATGCTCACCTTCGCTTGGTGTATAGCTTTCAGAACCTTCAAGAGCTATATCTTCTAATACATTTGCTATAGTAGCCTCTTGCTTACGTTCATCTGCAAATATAGTTGCTTTTATTCCTCCATTGTCCCAACGACTATTTAGGAGTGTTATGTATTTTTGATTAGTTTCTTGAATCCTTCTATCTAATTCTATGGCTTTTGGGAGTCGTTGTTGGGTACCATAATCACCTGTTACAAACATTCGTTGAGGAACATCTTTATTCTTTGAATATTTAGGTCTGCCTACCAATACTGGATCATTAACAGTTTCCTGAGAGGTATAGTAACCTCCAGATTCTGTAACTAATGCTTGGCGCAAGGTATCTACATAATTGGAAAACTCCTTAGTAATCGTCCTAATCTCTTTCATAGCGTCTATGAGAGGAATATATTGAGTCTTTGTTTGGCTGATTTCTTCTAATTCGGCTACCAAATCATCTCGGGTCTTTTCTAAGATAACATTGCTGCGCTCCATAGTTTCGTCTATACGATAAAAGGCATAAATGATCTCAGAAGAGACATTTAAGGCTAGCATCGCTATCAAAACCAAGTACATGAGGCTGATCATGAGTTGGCGAGGTTCTCTGGCAAAGGACATAGCACAGGGGTTTAGAAAAGAAAGAGTGTATTATAATAACTACTATAAAGGCCTATTCTATTATGCAGAAGGTCGTTTTTTTCTTAGTATAACGCAAAAATGGAAAAAGGTTACACAGTAAATTAGAATTTATTTAACCATAAACACCAAACTGCTAATTCTTCTAGCTTTAGTGTCACCAGGACATAAGACCATAATGTCTATGAAATGGTATTGGTCTTTAGGGTAAGCTGCTTGAATAGCTTTGAGTACTTTCCCTTTAAACTCTAGGCTAGAACCTTTTATAATCTGAGGTTTTTCTAGGTTTGGAGTATGAATAAGTTTGTAAGATTGGAGTTTGCAAACACTATCCGTTTCTACCGATTCTAGGTCTAGGGTTAGCTGTTTATATCTTTTAAATTTGACACTGGAAATAACACCACTTTGTTTACCATTTATTCGGGCAATAGGGTTGGGGAGTTCTACTACTTTATAACGGAAAGAGTCTACTTTGCGTTGCGGGTTTCTATGAACTTTACGATGTAATAAGGTTAGGTGGCCAGTATCTAAAGCATGAACATAGAAAAGGTTTTTTCCAGCCTTTTTGATATTAGATTTACATCCACTTACCGAAAAAGATAGGCTACTTGGGCCTATACCAAAATGAGTAAGAATGACAGGGTTTTCTATGCCTTTATAGAGTATTTTATTTTTATGAAGGTAAACCATGCGTTTTGAAAATCCAGAGGTATAGTAGAAAGTTCGTTGTATAGTATCCATTTGGTGGGTATGAGGATTTAGAAAAATGGTTTCAACAAAAACACTCTGTTCTCCCACTTTGGTAGGTTTAGTGGAGAAAGGATATATAATACCACGAATAGAATCATAAGAGGGGACCAATTGTTTGCCATTTGCAAAAATGTGAAGGCCCATGATATCGTGCATTCTTTTGCCATAGGCAAATTGGACGTTGTAACTAGTGTCTCTTGAGATAATAGGCCTAGAATTGAATTCCATCAGTTCTGGTTCATAAGAATGTGGTGGAAAGGGACTCGTTTCTTTTATAGGAGCCTTATCTGTGTTTATTTTAGAAAAAGCTAAATAGGTATTATATCCTAGCAGTATCGTGACTAGGGATAATAACATCAGTAAAACACGTTGTTTTTTGGAATTTTCAGGGTGCACGACTTAGGTTTTGAATCAGATAAAAATTATTTAATCACAAACACCAGACTGCTAATTCTTCTAGCTTTGGTATCAGCAGGGCATAAGGCCATAATATCTATAAAATGGTACTGATCTTTGGGCTGAGCAGCTTGAATTGCTTGCAGTATTTTCCCTTTAAATTTCAGGTTTTTACCTTTTAGGATTTGAGCATCTTTTTGGCTAGAGGTATAAATAAGTTTGTAAGATTGGAGTTTGCAAGTACTGTCTGTTTCTACTGATTCTAAGGCTAAGCTTAGCTGTTTATTTTTGCTAAATTCAGAACTAGGGATAATACCACTCTGTTGCCCTGCTATTCGAGCAACAGGATTGGGTAGCTCTACTACTTTGTAATGAAAAGAGTCTATTTCCCATTTGGGCTTCATACCTCTTGTCTGATATATTAAATGTAGATTGCCTGTATCTAAAGCATGAATAGAGGAACGCATTTTCCCATTTTTTCGGAGCTTAGCTCTACATCCTTGTACTTTAAGAGATGTATTTCCTCCAACTATACCAAAGGGGGTAACTGTGATATGATTTTCGATCCCCTTGTAGAGTACATTATTTTTATTTAGCCCAACCATGTATTTGGGGATGTCAACTTCAAAGTAAAAGTCTCGTTGAATGGTATCCATTTGATGGGTGTGAGGATTCAGGAATATAACTTCAACAGAAATGCTTTGTTCTCCTATTTTAGTAGGTCTAGTGGAGAAAGAATACATTGTGCCATGTATAGAATCATAAGATGGGAGCAATTGCTTCCCATTTGCAAAAATGCGAAGGCCCATTAAGTCATACATTCTCTTTCCATAGGCAAATTGTACGTTATAGCTGGTGTCTTTTGAAATTATAGGCCTAGAATTGAACTCCATCAGTTCTTGTTCATGAGAATGTGGTGGAAAGGAGATTTTTTCTTCTACAGGTGCCTTATCTGCACTCATTTTAGAAAAAGCTAGGTAGGTATTATAGCCTAATAGTATTATAATTAGGGGTAATACTATTAGTAAAATACGTTGATTCTTGGGGGGGGAGGATGCATTATGAGGGCTTTGAAAAAGCAAGTAGAGTCTTTTTAGGAGTGTTTAAACAATTATTTCAAAGTAAATGAGTAGAAAAAGAAAAGTGGCGTAAATGCCCCAATATTTAAGGACTGTAAAAGAAGCTTTGGCCCAATCATCGTTCTTTTTAATTTTTAGGACAATGCCTAAACTAATAAGAACAACTAACACCAAAGGTACCAATATGATGAAATAACCACTAAAATTAGGTTCAATTAGAGAACCTAAAAGTATGCATAGAAAATAGACGTATAAGGAGCTAATGGCAACTTTGATCGTCTTTGAGCCATTATTTTGTGGCTGTTCTTTTTTTAACTAGAAATTTTCTTTATTAGTCATAACTTATTATTATTTGAATGAGCCAGTACCAACCAAAGAAGTACTAAAAATCCTTAAAAAGGAAACCTCCATAGAAGAAATAGTAAAAAACCATAGAAGCACCAGTATATTGATACTCTATATGCTGCTAATGCCCAAACTTGTTTATTTTGTTTTTTGTAGTAGAACTTTAGAGCTGTAAGTATTATAATTATAATAGGTACAGCCCAAACAAATATATTATTTATTGAAAATGCTGTAATAAAACCATAACTGGCACCTGTAATCACACTAATTTTAAGGGTCTCAGAGTTTATAGTAAATAACTTCTTAATTGCTGTTGTAGGCTTTTTAGAAGGGTTTTGTCCTAAATCCGAAATTTTCCGTTCTAAAGCATCTATTTTTTTTTGGTTATTATTTTTTTCTTGCTCTTCAAATGCTGCTATCTTTTGTTCTAAAGTATCTATTTTTTCTTTATTTGTCATAATTGCCTATTATTTAAATGCACCACCAAAAATGCTGAGTCCTAGTGCTAAAATACCTCCTAAACCAGCGACAACAACTGATGCTACAACTGTTATTGCTACTACTATGGCAATGATGGTACCAATTAAAGAAGTTCCAAAAATGCCAGTGAGTAGTCCAAACCTTAATTTCTTTTTAGTGTTTTCCTTTTCTTCTTTCTGAGCCTCTAGTTTTGCAAGCTTTTCTTCTAACTCCTTTATGCGTTTTTCTTCCTCTAACGTTTTTAATTTTTCTTCTAATTCGGCGATTCGTTTTAATTCTTCATCATTAGTTGGAGTATCCATAAGGAGTTTTTTTTAGTATAAAATCTTAAGAATAAACAATTAGAAAAGAGCAAGGAACTCTATTAATAATAGTTCCTTGCTACTAAAGCTACTAAAAAAAATCTATTATTTAAATTATTTAATTTGAAAAGAAAGACCATTAACTTGTCGAGCAGCAATATCACCAGGGCAGCGTGCACGTACATTGACAAAGGCATATTGGTCACCTGGTTTAGCTGCTAATATTGCGTTTTTGATCTTACCTGTAAATTTGCCTCTAGTTCCGGTCAATTCTACAGGATCTTCGCGTTTGCGGGTCCAGTAGAGTGTATAGGACTGTATAGTGCATCTAGCTCCAAAATCAAAATTATCCAACCAAGGTATCAATCCTCCTTGTGCTCTAAATGCACCCGATTTCATGATTCCATCCTGTTTTTTGCCCAAACGGACTACAGGATCAGGTATTCGTTTTACTCTAAACGTAAAAGGGAAGCTTTTTCCATTAGACTTATCCTTTACATTGACAGTTGTTGGACCTATCTTTTTTGCAGTAGCAATAAATTTTCCCCCACCAGTTGATTTTAGGCTAGTTCCATTACTAGCAGTTACACTCAGATTACTGGTTTTGATACCAGCGGCTGCTACTGTTATAGGATTTTCTACTCCTATGTACATTACATTCATTTTGTTGGCAGATACAGCAATTTGACGTTGGCCTACTTCATAGAAGAAGTCTCTTTTAACAACTTCATTGTTTCCATTTATAGGATTTTTAACATTAAAACTAGCAGTGTATTTTTTCTCTCCAAGACTGGTAGGCTTAGCAGAATAGATCGCTTTCCCATTTTTGACTGGGACTTTCTTTCCATTAACACTTCCCACAATATTACCTTTGTCAGAAAAAGCCCCTAATGCGATTTCTGCATTGTATTCTTCTCCCAACATGATATAAGATTTAGGAGAGAAGGCCACTACCTCAAAGCTATTGATAGGAGCACTAGTTGTTCCCATTTGTTTAGCTAAGAAATTGATTAACGCAATTTCGGTCATTTGAGCATCGTTTTGAAACTTGCGCAACATAGGATAAACAGCTGCTACAGGCATATGTCCAAAATTAAACTCTTCCCAACTTTTACCAGTAGCTTCATGCTCATTGTCTACTCCTAGAGTCAAATCAGCTCCTAGTGTATCTAAAGTGGTTGCTTGTTTGTTTGGATCCTCAAAAGAAGTTCCTTCTATTGGGCTGCTTACCCAAAGCTCTTTGAGTAAAGCTAAATATTGAGCTTTAGTATCCATGATTTTTTGCATGAGCACAGGTCCTTCAGGTGTTTTGCTCCCTTGTCCACCATAGTCACCACTTACAAAAATACGTTGTGGAGTATCTTTGTCTTTTTTTCCTTTTGGTTTGCCTTCTAACTCAGGATGCCCATTAGCTGTTGCCTCTTCCAGCGTATAAGCTCCTCCAGATTCTTCGACCATCCGATCTCTCAGCCCATCTATATAGGCATTAAATTCTTTGGTGATCTCTTGTAATTGTTTAGCTGTCTCTACTAAGGGCAAATATTGAGTTTTGGTTTTGGCCACATAAGCCATGTCCTCCGCTATTTTGCCACTACTTTTGACAACAGTTTTGTTTGTTCTTTCGATTCCCTTATCTAAAGAGAAAAATGCGTTGATAATTTCTGCGGACACATTAAGTGCCAACATAGCAGTCAAAACTAAATACATTAGGTTGATCATCAACTGCCTTGGTTCCTTTGGAATAGACATATTCACAGGTTTTTTGAAAAGGTTATAAAAAACAGTTCAGTGTTGATAAATCAATCTTGTTGGTTTGCCTCAGTTGTATTCTGTTTTGTCTTAGTTATTTTGAATTATTTAATAATAAAAGAAAGACTATTGGCTAGGTTAGAAGCTCTATTGCCAGGGACAATGGTCTTTACATCAAAAAAAGTATACTGGTCACCAGGTTTAGCCGCTTGAATAGCTTTTAGCACAGCAGGAGAAAAAACGTCACCTGTTTGTGTTTGTTTAATTTTTATTGGTTCTTGTCCTTTGGGTGTATGGTACATAGTGAATGATTTAATACTGCATTTAGCATCAAAGTCAAAATTATCTAACGAAGCTGTTAAGCCTACTTGTGCTTTGAATTGGTTAGCGCTCATAACACCACCTGTATATCTATCGAAACCACCGAAACTCGACGAATAGTTACCTAAATGAACAATAGGACTAGGAATTCGTTTTGCCCTAAATTGGAAACGATATTTTATTCCTGTAACACTATTGGTTACATGAAAAGAAACGAAACCAGGCTTACGAACTCTAACAAAATAACGATCTTTCAATGTCTTGCTTATTGTAAGGTTGGTGTCTGCTGATGTAACTTGTATATTTTCTTTAGGAATATTAGTGTTTATCGAAATAGGATTGTCTACTCCAAGATAAAAAACATTCATTTTATCTGGAGAAACTGTTACGGTGTTATAATTATCTATCACATCATTACTAGTGAAACTCATGAGTCCATCAGGACTATTTTGCAATAGTGTTACTTGATCTGATGGTAGAGAAGAATGGATAGTTTTATTAATGTCCATTGTGGTGAAAGTACTAAATATTTGCATTGATAGGTCTAAAGCTAAAATAAGTGCTGGAGCTAAAAAAATGAGGCTAAGTTTGTTTTTGTCTGTTAGCATAATAATTACTGTTTTATCACTTTTAAGTTAAGTTTAAAAAAAAATAAAAGTATTACTTTTATTACTTAAAAAAAAATAATACCTGACATTCTATAAGTATGTACTTATTTGATCTGAAAAGAAAGTCCATTGATTCTACGTCCAGCTCTATCTCCTGGGCAACGTGCTTTGACATTGACAAAAGCATATTGATCGCCAGGTTTAGCAGATGTAATTGCTGTAGCAATTCTGCCTGTAAAACGTCCTCCTGTACTGTGTATCTCAACAGGATCTTGACGCTTGCGAGTGTAATACATAGTATAAGATTGTATACTACATTTAGCATCAAAATCAAAATTATCTAACCAAGCAGTTAATCCTCGTTGTGCTTTGAATTCACCTGATTTCATAACGCCATCTGTCTTTCTGCCTAAACGAGCAATTGGATCAGGAATTCGCTTTACTCTAAACTGGAAAGGATAGGTCTTATTGGTTGCTCTATTGGTTATATTGATTGTTGCAGATCCTGGTTGTGTAGCATTTACAATATAGCTGCTTGGTCCTTGATTTTCTATGCTGATTCCACTGTTGTCCGCTACATTAATACTTAGGTTTTGTGTAGGAACACTTGATGCAATAGAGATAGGATTATCTACCCCAATGTAAAATACATTCATCTTGTCTACAGATATAGCAAAGGTTTGATTACCATCTACAATGTCATTTTTTGTCATAAAACGCATTGTTCCATCTGAGTTCTGTTGGAATAATTTAGGCTGTCCTATTGCAAGAGTAGGTTGGTCTCCTAGAACGATATTGCTATCCATTGCCCCAAAGGCAGAAAAAACTTGGGTAGACAAATCTAATGCTAAGATGAGTGCAGGTGCTAAAAATATGATATTGAATAGGTTGAGTTTACTTTTTTCTGTTGACATGGTATGTTTTTTTAGAAGGGTTGTTGTACATTGTTTGTATAAGGAGTAATACAAATCAGAAAAAAGGTTACAGAAAAAGAAAGAAAAGAATAAAAAATAAAAAAGCAGTTGCTTCTATTTTAGAAGCAACTGCTTGTGGTATAATTGGGGATGTATATTATCTACACTCTAGCGTTTTATTCAATTTTTTTGCTACTTACATACATCAAGTAGCGATCTATTCTGTAAGCAATAAATACTTCTTTTCCTGCATAGCCTTGGATAGTAGGAGTTGCTTCCAATTCATAGTCTCCTGAATAAAAAATTTCTTCACCTGCTTTGGTTTTGAGCATAAATCCTCCAGGTAAATCTCCTGGCTCATGCACCTCCAACAGTTTACCTTTGATTAAGAGAAGTTCCTCTGTTTTTTGGGGAGAATTGCTGGCTAAATAAATATCGACTGCTTGGTTCCTGAAATCTTCTGTGAATGTGATTTCAAGAGTAAGGTTTTTATTTTTAGTAAAAGTTCCTTCTTCTCCTGAGAGATAATCCATTTCCCAGTCCAAAATTTCAGAGAATTTCCCAGTTTCTAGATTGGCTTCAAAAGATCTATACTCATTTTTACCATTGGTAATATTTACATTATATTCCATTGGTGCTTGACCTGTTTCGCCAACGCTTGCAAGGACTCCAATCATAGATTTTTGCCCATTTCCTAAATCTTTTTCTACAAAAAAATCAATATCTGTATTAATGGCAGTTTCTTGATCAGTAGAACTGTTTACTGGCTCTTCTACTTTTGAGTTATTAGAATTGTCTGCGGACTCTTCTGTTTTTGGGGTGTCTGAAGAAGTGTCAGTAGTAGTAGATGTTTCTCCACAAGCTATGAATAGGCTAGCTATTAGGTACAATAACAATAGGTTAATTTTGTTCATTTCTTATAGTTTTATAGTGTAAAGTGTGAGGAGCTATTATAAGCCATCGTCAACAGCAGGTTTACGAATACCTACAAACAAACTACTGTAGTTGATTACTTTCCATATACCTCTATTGTTTTTGCGCAAAGTGACAGGACGAGGGCTATCAGCACCAGAACATTTTACAAACACTTTGATATCTCCATTGGGTTGAGTGCTGTATGTATTGCGTGTCAATACAACTTTGTATGGTGCAGACGGTAGTTGATACCCATTTTTAGGGCTTGTTCCTGCGAAATAAGATGCAGCCAAATAAGGTTTTGGTGCAAAATAGTTTTTGATCATACTGGCCATATTGCCAGCAGGTGCAAAGCCTTTATGGCCTTCTCCTGTTTCTTTTAGTAAGCTCCTGTCACTAGCAATAGTAAACGCATTATTGCCTATTGTTTTGTCTTTGGTGTACATGTGCATAGCTGCTACAAATAAGGCTGCACCACCTTCAGGAGTTTTAGAAATCTCATTACGTAGGGTTAGAAAATCTTCTATAGTGCTAGGCATCTTGTCAATCTTTATCGTTTTTTGGGCATTTGTATTTTGGATACAAAGAGCCAATCCTAGCAGAAGTATGGCAATACTTTTCATGATATTATTAATTTAGTGACTAAATTGTTGTCTTTAACGTCTTGTTTTTATCGTTTTCAACCTTTCCTTGGGTCTAGTTGTTTAAGATACCAATAATTATGCTATTTATTAACTTAGAATGTGCCCATTATGAAAAAAAATGCTTGGATTAAACTTGTCTTTGCTCTGTTGTTCTTTGTGGGAGCAACTGTGGATATACAAGCACAAAAAAATGCAAGGTTTGAAGTTGGAGATAAAGCTCCTAACATTAATATTAAGGATGTAAAAGGGGATAAACTTAATCTAAAGAGCTTGGCCAAAGACCAAAAAGTATTGTTGGTGTTTTTGAGACATGCTTGGTGTCCAGTATGTAATTTTCGTACGCATGAATTGATCAAAAACTATGAAGCTCTTAAAGCTAAAGGCTATGAAATAGTTGTAGTTTATGAATCAAAACAAGAGAAATTAATTGATTATGTGGAGGATAAAAAATTACCTTATCGAGTTATAGCAGATCCAGAAGGGGATTTGTATAAGCTGTATAGAGTAGAACGCTCTCAAAAGAAAATGAAGTTAGGGATTGGCAAAAAAGGTTTTAAAGAACTCTATGCAGAAGGCACTAAACTCTATGGTGAAAAGGGTTTGGAGGCCTATAAAGCAGAGGGAGAAGGAGAAACAAGTATGTTGATTCCTGCTGATTTTGTGATAGAAGGACAAAAAATTACAACCTCTTATTATGGAAAGTTTTTAGGTGACCATTTAGCTATAAAAGACATAAAATAATATGTTAGAAGAATTTGGGAATATAGACATATACTTATTAGATCAGTTGATGAAAGGGCGAATTAATAAGAACATGCGAATATTAGATGCTGGTTGTGGTAGTGGACGAAATAGCTATTTCTTTATTCGTCAAGGAATGGATGTTTATGGTATTGATGATAATGAAAAGGGAATGGCAACGCTATGGGATTTGATCCCTCAGTGGAACCCTAACTTTGATCGAGCTCGGTTTTTGGTCTCAGATATAATTGATATGCCTCATCCTGACCAGCATTTTGATTATATTATATGTAATGCTGTGCTACATTTTGCTAAAAACTCTATGCATTTCATGCAGTTGTTTGATGAATTGATGCGGGTACTCAGACCTAAAGGAATTCTATTTATTAGAATGACAAGCAAACACACCGTAGAACATCTTATTCAACTAGTAGAAGATGGAGTTTATCAACTTCCTGATGGTTCTACTCGATATCTGTTGGATATACAACTTTTGGCACAACTGATCAAAAAGTATAATTTAAAACCTATAGAGCAACTCAAAACTACTAATGTGGCGAATCTGAGAAGTATGACAACATTGGTTTTGCAAAAAGTAGGTTAAGCTTTTTGGTTAATCAAACTCAGAGCTGTTTTATATTTCTATATGAAATAGTATATTTGCGAGCAAAACAAACGCATAGCATATTATAAATAAGAACAACATAATGGAATATCAAAATTTATTGACAGAGTTACGAGATGGAGTATTGATCGTAACAATCAATCGCCCTAAGGCATTAAATGCACTTAACAAAGGTACTTTAGCTGATTTAAGACAACTTTTTGGGACAGATGCTTTGGCTATAGATGGTCTGAAAGGTGTAGTGCTGACTGGTGCTGGCGAAAAGGCTTTTGTGGCTGGTGCTGATATCACGGAATTCACAACTATAGATGTACAAGGTGGGCTAGAAATGGCTCAAAATGGGCATGATATATTTTTCTTGATTGAAAGATTTAGCAAACCTGTAATTGCTGCTGTTAATGGCTTTGCATTAGGTGGCGGATGTGAGTTGGCTATGGCTTGTCATATGCGTATAGCTGGTGAGCGTGCTAAATTTGGGCAGCCTGAAGTTAACTTGGGAATTATTCCTGGTTATGGTGGTACTCAACGTTTGGTGCAATATGTAGGCAAAGGAAAAGCTTTGGAGTTGTTGATGACTGCGGATATGATTGGTGCAGAAGAGGCTCACCGTTTGGGCTTGGCTAATCATGTAGTGGCTCAAGGAGAGGAAGTAAATAAAGCACTGGAAATTTTAACCAAAATAGGCAAAAAAGCACCTGTAGCTATTGCTAAAGTAATAGAGTGTGTAAACACTTACTTTGAGGATGGAGAAGATGGATTTAAGAAAGAGGTGGTTGAATTTGCTCGTACTGTAGGGACAGAAGATTTTAGAGAAGGTGCTTCTGCATTTTTGGAAAAGCGTAAAGCTAATTTTCAAGGGAAGTAGTATTGTAAGCCAAATAGTAATGAATATAATAGAAGCGAGTCTTTATCTAAAGGCTCGCTTTTTGTATATATAAGTATCAGAGTACAGTTATTTATAGTTAATTCAAGAAGCTTTTTGCAGCTATACTACGTTAAAAATACTCACCATAGCTAAGGCTATGATTGCGGTTTTTGCCTTGTCTAACTCCTAAAATCTAATGAATTTTTCCTATATATTATTATGCTCTGGTACTTAGAATGGATATTCTAGTAGTTTTTAATTATTTTATAAAAAATTGATAAACAACCACTGCATAACATATGAATATTAAATTATACTTAATTAGTCTTTTTATCTTAGTGGGGACAAGTACTTTATCTTTTGGGCAGGAAATGAATGCCAAGAAGATGTATAAATACATGAAAGCTGGTAAAAATATTAATAAACTGGCTAAGGGAGAGGATGGACATACCGTCTTCCATATGTTTGCTTGGGATTGGGGCTATCGCTGTTCTGACGATCAAATAGGAACAATAGAATATGCTATCAAACATTCAGGGCAAAAGATAAAGCGCCCTTTTTGGTTTTTTAATGATGCTTGTTGTGAACGCCAAAAAGATGTCTTGCAATACTTTTGGCTCCTGTGGCGATATGGACATACTGTTTCGGAGAAGCGGTTTATAGAATTGGTGGATATCTATTTTATACATAAAGATGGCTATTGCCAAACCGAAAATAAGGAAATAGACTATCAAGATACCTATGGCAAAACTCCCTTGATGTATGCTTGTGAGTATGGCTATAGAGATGCTGTTGTCAAAATCATGGAGCACGATCCTGATCTATTGTTGGAAGACAAAAGAGGCAAAACAGCCAAAGACTATTGTCGTAGAAGCAAAAGCTTGCTCAAGCTACTAAAAGCAACAAAACTCTAAGTCAATATTTTGCAATTAGGCACTAGGGCTTGTATTTCTGCCAACTTAGGATACAAGTCAACATTATTGCGAATGTCAAGCAGCTTAAGTGTTGAAAAATTGCTCAATTTTTTAGAGATGCTTTTTATCCGATTGTATTGCAACATGAGTTCCTCTACCTCTGTTAGCTGGTAGATCTCTTTAGGAATAGAGTTGAGCCCTAAGGAGAAAAGACTCAATTTTTTTCCATGCAAAAACTTTTCTTTTAGAAAGGCTATTTTTTCTTCAGAAGGCAAGTTGTAAATCAAATAATTTCGACCTTTGCCTGTTCGAGCATAGATATATTTAGCTAGTTTGACGCCATCTATTTCTGTATGTTTGGCCAGCTTACTAACCTTAGTTTTTATATTGGTTTCAGAGGCGTGTTTATTAAAAACAGATAGGCTTCTTTTTGTTAAACTAATTAATTCGGGTGATCCATATTGTAAGTATAATCGATCAATTTCTCTCAGTACTTCCTTGCTGCTGTTAAGTGCTTTAGCTACAAACAGTTCCGTTATCAATCCTTTTGGGAAACCTCCTTCTTTGAACAAAGCTAAGGCTATTTTGATGCTATCGTCTAGGCCACTAACTAATAAACTCGCAATATTTTCTTCGTTCTGAACTAATTCTTCTTTATCTCCAGTAAGTAAATAAGGGTTATTAAGCTCTTCTAGATAGCTTAAAATATTTTTTTCTGTAATAATAGGTATTCCCTTTTTTTTAGCTGCTTGGTATTCCTGTTTTGGCATTTGTCCAACCAATAAATGTGTGGTTTGACAATCTACCTTTGGGCCGTATTTTATACCATGTTCTTTGAGTTTAGCACGCAATTCTGGTTTTTTGATTCCTAGTTTGCCTACCACTGCGAGTTTAGCACCCTTTATTAGTGTTTTTTTGTAATCAGGATTTACCAATTGTCCTATATAATCTAAGGCTTTGAGCCGAACAGTCTCTACTGTAAGGACATCTGTAGCTGCTAAGAGTTGATCTAATGTTGCTAATTCTTTGAGCTTCTCTATATTATTGGCTAGCAAGTTGAATAAAACAGCTCTAAATTCCCAGTCGTAGTTATTTTTTCGGCAGATGTAGAGTAAGGTGCGTCCATATTTTTTTTCGAGAGGAGTATGACTAAAAACATAGGGAATACGTTTTAGAGCTGTAGGGTGTTTTTTGCAAAGAATAGTGAACCATTTTTTCTTGAAAAATAGTTCATTAAGCTTGGGCAGTTCTAACACAATTGCTGGGAATTGGCTAAGTCGATTCCCCATAATATCCAAATGTCGAAGTTTTGTGAGTTCATCTAATGTTTCGGGAAGTTCTGTGAGTGTGTTGTGGTTTAAGTTTAATTCTTCTAGTTTGCTGAGATAACTAATGTTCTCGGATATATCGGTTAGATATTCTCTAGATACTTCTAACATGCGCAGGTTGGTCAGCAATCCTATTTCATTAGGGATAGAAGTAATGAAAGTTGTGTTTTTAATAATTAGATGTTGTAACTTAGGAAGCTTAAACACCTTGTTGCTTAACATAGTACCCCAATGCATTTCTAGGCGTTCTAGATTGATACATTTTAGGAGGTAAGGCTCGTATTGAGATGCATGTTGAAATTGAGTTAGTGACAAAGATTTTAGCGCACTAAAATCTTTAACTTGTTTTAAATCTTCTATATTATTGCACGAAAGTTGCTGCATAAGGATGGTAGTTTCTTTTTGGAGGGCTTAAAATACTAAAAATAATTTTATGGAGAAAAATCCCAAAGCTGCTGAGCGTTTAGTGCCACTATTAATAGGCAATGAGGACCTCTTTTGGGCAGCAGAGATTGAGTTGCCTAAAAAGGGAATGGGATGTTTAGTGTTTGGATTGGTGATTACTTCAATTCTATCCTTGAGCTTTCTTACAGAAGGTAATTTTTATGGATTGTTTTTTATGTTTATATCTATTTTTTT
>JAAEPD010000659.1 GCA_024222455.1 Aureispira sp. | reverse complement strand
GGGTAGATCATGCCTATCAAATCTACTAACTACATTAGAAGATTGGACAGATATACTGAATGATAAGGCATGTGTAGATATAGCATATTTAGACTTTCGTAAAGCTTTTCACCTTGTATCGCACAAACATTTGCTACTAAAACTACAGAAATATGGAATCAACGGAAAAATTGGAAACTGGATAAAAGCCTTTTTGGAAAATCGCAAACAAAAAGTAGTAATAAGAGGACATGAATCTGAAGAACCAGATGTATTAAGTGGTGTACCCCAAGGCTCAGTGCTAGGCCCATTATTATTTTTGATTTTTATAAACGACTTACCAAAATGTACAACGTGCCCTGTATGCCTCTTTGCGGATGACAGTAAAATCTACTGCAAGATACCTAGATATGGAATTGATTGTAATGAATCAGAGAGTGGACAAAATATCTTACAAAATGACTTAAACGAACTTCAAAAATGGGCAACCAAATGGAAGATGTCCTTTAATGTTGATAAATGTAAAATTATGCACCTGGGATATGGTAACTATAAACATGAGTACAACCTAGGGGGACAAAAACTAGCCGAAACCACAGAGGAAAAGGACCTAGGAGTTCTCATAGACAATGATCTGAAATTCACACGCCATATTAGAGGAATTGTTGCGAAAGCAAATAGAATGATTGGACTGATCAAAATAAGCTTTGAATGTATAGACAGTGAAATGTTTTTAAATCTCTACAACAGCCTAGTACGCCCATTATTAGAATATTGTGTTCAAGCATGGTCACCCTACCTAGAGAGAGATATCACATTGTTGGAAAATGTACAGAGAAGAGCAACAAAGGTAGTGAAAGATTTAAAAGATAAAGAATACCCAGAAAGACTAAAGGCACTGAAACTTACAAAAATAGAAGACAGAAGAACCAGAGGCGACATGATCCTCAAATACAGGCTATTAAATGGATTAGAAAATATAGATTACCAAAAGTTCTTCACCTTGGATACAAGGGTATACAATCTGAGAGGTCATAGCAAAAAGCTGATTAAACCAAGACCCAGTCTAGATGTTAGGAAATATTTCTTTTCACATAGTCATTGACAAATGGAATGATTTATCTGAAGAGGAAGTAACAGCACCTAACACAAGAGTATTTAAGTTGAGATATGACAAAGCAGAGATAGAAAGGCAAAGAAGAAGAAATAGTCCCTAAGATATTTTAATACTAGTTCTATTGTTACTATTTTTTCTCTTAAGTACAAATAATTTTTCACATATACCAAAAAATAGCATGAGTCACATATAGGCATAACATTGGG
>JAAEPD010000658.1 GCA_024222455.1 Aureispira sp. | reverse complement strand
CTACCAAGAGTAGACCTAAACTACCTTTGGAGTTAACCTCTGATGAAGTCTTTAGAATTATATTTTCTTGCATTTATTAAGATGCCTTTTTCTTAATAATTTGAGCAAAGCTAATTTAAGTATACCTTTTTACAATGCTTGATAGTTTATTTTATTCAAATCTAACATTTCTCTTAATGGTTTCCAATTGGTAAATATAGTATAAGATATTTCATATTGTGCCAACAAAGCAATGAACCTTTTGAGTGACCTAAAGTCTGATTCTTTAGATACAGAAAACTTTACGTTCTCTCCTTTCAATGGATAAACTTTAATCTTTTTAAAAGTATGACTCAAGAAAAATTCATCATCATTATGATGATGAATTTCAACATGCTTTATTTGCTCTAAAGGAAGTTCCCAATTATACTTTGTATCCCATCCTATTATTTTATATAATAAGGATATACTCATAAACTTATTATTATGTACAATAAACTCTTTTGTTTTATAGACAACAAAAGCACTTGAGATAAGGGCTCCAATTAACCCAAATAAAATCGTTATTACATAACTCTTTGAAACTGCAAAAGATAAAAAAAATGCCAATCCAAAAAACAGGCAAAATGCCTTAATCATATCAATAACTCGAAACTCATTATACCCTGTTGTTAAAAAATATTCCTTAGTCATTAATAATTTTTTGAGTTTTACCAAATGATCCAAATATGGACTTTGTTAATCCTAAAGCCTGTAAACTTGTTATACTTTTGGCTTTAGACATATCTAATACAGTTAGTTTTCCTCCTTCTATAGCTGCTAAAATTTTAAAGGCATCATAAGCATCATGAAGTTCTTCAGGTAGTAGATGTTTTTGTACAAAACTATCTGTTCCATCTCCTAAATCATCATCTATTGTAAAAGCTAAATTAGTTCCTGTTACTACTATTGCCCATGTACCTCCAGCCCAAACAGCTGCTCCACAAGAAAAAATTGCTACAATTGTAAACCCAACCTTTTTTGCCATTGGAAATACCTCTTCCACATCCATTATATCTTCACCTAGTTCACCAGTCCAAAGCCAATAAGGCCCTGAATGGGTCCACTCTCCTCCTCCTATTTTCCAAATACGATCTAAAATACCATCTTCTTTTGCCTTAGGCACTACATAATCAATATAAATGGTATTTCCTGTTTCTCCTGGCACATTATCCATCGTTACCCCTTGATAAATATTAAACCGAACAGGTTCTCCATCCTTAGCATTGGTATAGCCTTGTATAGATACTGTTCCTTCTGGGTTTCGATAATCTTCTGTTATTGCCTCTCCTTCTTTACTATCATAATTACGTTTACCCCAATCTTCTGAGTCATCATCCTTATATCCTTTATTTTGTAATCTAGAAAGCTCAGATATCACCTCTTCTATAGACTGCCCTTCTGAGAGCATATCCATCAACATATTAGTATAAAAAGGAGAATGAATTTCGTAGTTATCAGGAGAGCTAGCTACAAACGAAGTATCAGGCATTTTTAGAGTTTTAATTCCTTCCAAAGATTTAGAAGCCATATCATTCAAATCCATAATAGCAGGCACACTTGTATCAAAACGTTTAGCAATACCTGCTAAGGTATCTCCACCTCCCATGCCATCACCATGACTTATAGTGTACACGCTCTTTTTAGAGTTATATTCCCCCATAGCATAACTATTCTCACCACTATCTTGGCTAGGTTCTTCCAAATCTTCAGGCCATTTTAACTCTATGGTCAAAGAACAAGGCAACTGCTCTAGATATATACGACTATTTTGAAAACTATTTTTTCCTTGTATTTCAATATCAATAAAATCTTTATGCCCACTCGACAAAACATCAGAAGAAGTGAGATAAAAGAAATTTTTAGGCTGTGCAAATTTTGTTTTAAGTGTTGTATCCAACTTCATTAACTTGACTGTTAATGGATAAAAATCTAGCTCTATACGCTCTCTGTGTTGATACTTTTTACCATATTCTTCTGAACTATTTACAGGTTGCACCTTAGCACCACCCTGCTCCCTCACCACACCTTTTTGTGCGATAGTATTAACACTAGGCAGCACAGCAGCTACTACCTTTTTAAAATTATTAGCAGAATCTAATTGCTTACCATCCTTTTTTAAAGTTTTATAAAGAGTTGCCCATTCTTTTATCTTTTCTTGTAAGAGTTTTACGTCTTTTTCCATGTGGTTAATTTTTAGTTTTTTATTGTTTTCTAGAATCCGCCAAATATACAAAAACCCGATATACCAAACAATACAAACTAACAAACAAGTCATTTGAGTTGACGAACCTTACATTTTAGGCAACGAATGGTAAAAGACATCGATCTAAACAACTTCAATTAATCCTTTATCCACTTTTGAAGCTGCTCATAAACCTCTAGACTATTCAATAAATCCATATGATTGGCCTCATAAACAATATAGGTATTAGAAGCTTTGAAGTTCAAGTTTTTGTGTAGCTTTTTATCTTTGCCCAAAGCACTATCGAGTTGTACCAATCCATCACCCAAAAGATTCAGTTCAGCATCTTTCACGCCCATAGTTGCAGCAATAGTATAACACTCTACATCCTCAGGCAATGGGATGTGGGTTCGGTCTCTTTCCTGTTTCTGAAAACGATCAACACCCTCCCAATCTTCATCGACTAGGGTTCCATATCTTAGATCCGTAATTCCTGAGCTTCTAAGTTTTCCTATACGAGCAAATGGCTTGGCATAAGGCACCGCCTCTAAAATCTGATCAATAAAATTACCTATACGCTCTAGTGGTGCTCCTTGATGCGGAGAGCCTAAAAAGATCATTTTATCTATGTGTTTCACCCAAGTTTTATCCTCTTTAGTGCCATAATGATAAGTACTTCTACTCACCAAACCGCCCATACTGTGTGCTACAATAGTAATCTCCTCTACTGGCACTGGCCAAGCATCAACCAACTCCTCCAATATCTGACTCAACTCCTGCCCGTTGGTAGAAATATGCAAACCTGTATTGTACTGTACATAAACAGGTGTTTTGTCTAAATCTTTAGCTAATTCTACACCATGATCGTGGCCCTTCCAGTTCCACCACACATCATTTAGGCAAGAACCATGCACCATCAAAAGTATTTTCCCATTGATATTGGGATATGCCTCCTCAATAGCAGCAGCATCTAGGTCTAAATCACCTTCTTTATATGTAAAATGCATACGAGTTGCCAAAGGATTCCCCTTCTCTTTTAGGTAGTCTCCAACTACTCCATTGAGTATTGCCACTAAAAGACCTTTATGTTCAAAAGGAATCTCCTTAGAATCGAATATAGGTTCTAGTTTAGTCAGTGTTTTTTCTAGGCCAAATCCCACCAACTTGGTTATGCTTCTCACATTATTGTATGTAATAGAGGCAATATCTGTAATTAGGTGTTGTAAGGGCGTTGATTTGAGGAAAGGAGGATGAACTATTTGTTTGTTCAACTCTTCTGCTAGATTCGTGATGTGTAGGGTTGCATCCTTTAGAATGTTGGTCAAGCCTCTGAGGTCAGCAGCGTTTAAGCGTTTCTTTTTAGACATAAAAGTTGTTTGAGAATAATTACTGATATACCATATCCCAATTCTTCCAAACTGGTTCATAACCCTGCTGGCGAATCATATCAGCGATAGCTTGAGGACTACGCTCATCAGATATTTCGAATTGTTCTAGCGATTGTGGTTCCACAGCATAGCCTCCAGGATTGGTTTTGGAGCCAGCACTAACTGTAGTAATCCCTAGTTTGATGACATTGTTGCGGAAGTTTTCACTCTCACGGGTAGATAAGGAGAGTTCTACCTCTTCATTAAAAATACGGTAGGCACAAATCAATTGTACCAACTCTCGATCAGACATTTCTACTTTAGGGTCTAATCCACCTGAGAATGGGCGCAAGCGGGGGAAAGAAATGGAATATTTAGTTTGCCAATAGCGGCGCTCCAAATAATCTAGATGCAAGGCGGTAAAAAAGCTGTCGGTTCGCCAATCCTCTAGGCCAATTAAGACCCCAATTCCTATTTTGTGTACTCCTGCTTGTCCCAAACGGTCAGGTGTTTCCAAACGATAATAAAAATTTGATTTTTTACCTTTCGGATGGTGTTTCTTATAATCTTCTTTATGATAGGTTTCTTGATATACTAATACTGTATTCATTCCCAATGGCATCAGCTCCTCATAATCCTTTTGCTTGAGGGGTTGCACCTCCATAGAGATGTGCGAAAAATGGGGTTTTACAATCTTCAAAGCTTCTTTGAAATAATCTACTCCAACTGTCTTATTGGCCTCGCCTGTCACTAGTAATATATGGTCATAGTTCATGGCTTTGATAGCCATTACTTCTGTTAAAATCTCTGCTCCACTAAGCGTTCTGCGACGCATGGGGTTATCTAAGCTAAAGCCACAATAAGTGCATATATTCTGACATTCGTTAGACAGGTACATTGGGGTGTACATCTGAATTGTTTTGCCAAATCGCTTTTGAGTCAACTGGTGGCTCAATTGTGCCATTTGCTCCAAATAAGGCTCGGCAGCAGGCGAAATCAAGGCTTTAAAATCTTCTAAAGTCCTTTTTTCTGCACTCAAAGCACGTTCTACATCCTGAGCAGTTTTGTTGTAGATACTGGCTTTGATATCATCCCATTGATGTTGGTCAAATATATCTTTGAAGCTCATAGCTATAATTATTTTTAAAACAAGGACTGCTTATAAATTTTAGTCTGCATAACGGTTGCGATCGAACGCCCTCTAACCTTAGCCATATTGGCAATTTCTCCTTCAAATTGAGCATCCACTGTTTCATCAAAAATCATTAACCACCGCTCAAAATGCTCTGGCTTCAAGGCCTCTTCTTGATGCAAATCTAAATGGACTTGCAACACATTTTTTTTGTAAGCGGTACTGCCTAGCAATACATTCTCCCAAAACGCACAAATTCTAGGCATATGTGTTTCTAAGTTCAGTTTTGCTACATCCGTAAAGATGTATCCAATCTCTTCATCTGCCAATACTCTACTATAAAAAGCTCGCATCAGTGCTTCTATATCTTCTGGAGTTTGTATATCTGCTTTCATATCCATTAGAACAATTAATATTGAAGAGAGTTTTAGAGTATAGTTCTAATCCAAAAAAGAAGTCAATGGACTACTTGCATTAGCATGGTTGTAAGGACTAGCCAATCGAGCCTCATAAGCCATTCGTCCAGCTTCTACCCCCAATTTAAATGCCTTGGCCATATCTACAGGATTATCAGAAACAGCAATAGCTGTATTTACCAAAACTGCATCTGCCCCCAATTCTAGCGCATAAGCAGCATCAGAAGGACTACCAATACCAGCATCTACTACTACAGGCACCTTACTTTGCTCTATTATAATCTCTAAAAAATCTACAGTTCTCAATCCTTTATTACTCCCAATTGGAGAGCCCAAAGGCATAACTGCAGCAGTCCCAACTTCCTCCAAACGCTTGCATAACACAGGATCTGCATGAATATATGGCAAGACTACAAAACCTAGCTTAACAAGCTCTTCGGCAGCCTTCAAAGTTTCGATAGGGTCTGGCATCAGATATTTAGGGTCAGGATGTATCTCTAATTTTAGCCAATTAGTTCCTAATGCTTCTCTTGCCAACTGTGCCGCAAATATAGCTTCTTTGGCGTTTCGAGCACCTGAAGTATTTGGTAGGAGATGAATATGTGGGGCATTGAGATGTTTCAAAATATCATCCTCTTCATTATTGACATCTACACGCTTCAACGCTACAGTCACCAATTCTGATTCTGAAGCCAACAAAGCATCACGCATCAATTCGCTAGATTGGAACTTACCCGTCCCAGTAAATAATCTTGATTTAAATGTCTTATCTGCTATGGTTAGTAATTCCATTAGGAATGAAAAATTAAAAATGAAGAATTAAAAATTAAAAATCACCTTCTCAATACCTTTAGTATTTGTAATTCATAATTTGTAATTCATAATTAAATTTTACGCTTCAAATATAATCTCACCAGTATCATCGTGGTTGTTTTTACGCTCCTTTCTGATCTCTTCTATATCATCTAACTCACGATCTAAATCTACAAACTTGTACATAATTTTAGCCTCATCATTTACGTAAGACTCTCCCCCCAAATCATAAATCACATCCAACATAGCTTCCTCTACCAATTCAGGTTTTAAGGTTTCTTCTGTTGTTTTCCAACTATTAGCAACCTTGATCAGTTCTTCTTGAGAGATCTCGGCCTCATGTCGCTGAAAGATGACTCGCATCAACCGTTTTCGAACATTAGCTAAATGCTGTTTGCGCTGCAAAGGTCTAATAAAAAACCAACGTACCAAAGGAATTAAGAAAAACAATGCAGAATAAGCTAAGGGAAACCAGCCTAAGAATATCTCTCCTGCTAAGCCCAAATCGAGCTCTGCTGCCAGTCCTCCAAAGAGCACTACACCTGACAAAATTAGGTTAAACACATTCATTGCTACAATCCCTGCATTTTGGCCAGTTTTGTTGCCTGTGAGTTCATGCTCTGGTTCATACTCATCCCAATACCAAATAATAGGGGCTTCGCCTGTTCTATCTGTACTTCTGATCAGTTCTGAATATTCGCCATAAAGCGAACCATTTGGTGATATTTCGGCTTTGCCATCAAAATTTGCCAAGCATTCTGTCATAAAATTTTCGGCCTCATCTCTAGTCCAACCAGCCAAAGCTTGTACTTCTGGAATGGAAATAACTCCATTATGTTCCTTTAGGAAAGATGCAACCTCTTGTGCATTGCCCAAAGGGTCTAGTTCTACACGTGGTGGACCAAATACAAAATCATAGATAGAGGCTACAAATTGCTTTTTCTCATCATCGCTCTTCTTGCCCTTTTCTTTCTTGGTTTTTTCTAATATGGAACGCTTTTCTTTATAGTGTTTATAATTATAACCATAAGGATCTCTACGGTAATAATATGAGTTGTAGCCCATAATGGTCCTCCATTCAAAAATAGACCAAAATACTCTTGCGATCAACCCAAACAACTGACCAAGCCCTTTGGAGTTGTTGTCTTTCCCTCCCGACATAGCCGCTACGACTAAGGCCACCACCAATAACACAAAGACCACAAAATACACAATCAAGGTAATCGAGATCATGAACTTATAGAATATGGTAAACCATCTCCATATTGCTCGACCTACATCCGCCAATTTATCCTTAAACTTTCGGGCATGACGGCGTTGTGGCTCGTCTCCAAAATCGTAAATCAAATCACCATTTTCGGTTACTTTGAGCTTACAATCGTAGGTTTGCATTAGGTCTTTGACTGCATACTGAGTTTCTAGCACAGGCAAACCTGTGACAGAGGCTGCATCGTTGATCGAAAATTTTGTAGATTTTTCGTTCAGATATTTCTCTAGAATGACTATATGTTCTTGTTCTTCTTTACTCATTTATATGGTATTCGTAGTTTTAATAGATTGAAAGATACCTATCTTTAAAATCTTATTCAAATTGTACTCCTACAACTTTCTTTAAAAAGAAGATCGTTCCAAATACTCAACAATTTTCGATAGATTCATCATCTATATAGATAAGTAAGTGCCACGTGTTAATTAATGCAAAAAGAAGAAATTGAAAAATTAACATTTATTCATTATTTTAGCCCTTTATCTAAAAATGGGTGAGGGTATGGTATAATGTTTGAATTAGCTTTCCTGTTTATACTGAAGTGATTTAAAAACTAAAAGTTAATGTGAGATATTTTTTAAGAAAAATCATAGCAAAAACTAAGTAGTGGGCTTGAATCCAGTTTTGAGCAGAAGTCTCAAATCGAATTAGTAGGG